>NZ_RJKN01000019.1 GCF_003751265.1 Pseudokineococcus lusitanus | reverse complement strand
TGTACTGCCCAGGGACGTTGATCAACCTGGTGATGGGCGGGACCTTGCCGATGGCGGAGTGGGGTCGGTGATGGTTGTACCGGTGGAGGAAGGCCGGTAGGGCTGCTCGTCGGTCGGCTTCGCGCTTGTAGTGGCGGGTGAAGGCCCACTCGGCGGCCATCGTGCGGTGGAAGCGTTCGACCTTGCCGTTGGTCTGGGGCCGGTAGGGGCGGGTCTTCTTGACCGTGATGCCCAGCTCGGCGCAGGTGGCCGCCCACAGCCGCGACCTGTACGCCGACCCGTTGTCAGACAGCACCCGTTCCACCCGGACGCCGCGGGCGGCGAACCACGAGGTCGCCCGGGCCAGCACCCCGGTGGCGGTGACGGCGGTCTCGTCGGCGTGGATCTCGGCGTAGGCGACCCGGGAGTGGTCGTCGACGACGGTGTGCACGAACGCCGTCCCCATCAGCGGGCCGTGATGGCGGTTGCGGGCCTTGTCGGGGGTCCTGGCCCTGTTCCGCTCGCCCTGGGCGCGCCCGGTGAACCGCCACCCGCCGCCGTCGGGGATGTTGCCCAGCTTCTTGACGTCGACGTGGATCAACGCGCCCGGGTGCTCGTGCTCGTAGCGGCGGATCGGCTCGCCGGTGCGGATGTCGACGTGGGACAGCCGGTTGAGCCGGCACCGGACCAGGACGGCGTGGACGGTCGAGGCCGGCACCCCGGTCGCCGCGCTGATCGCCAGCGGGGACAGTCGCTGCTTCCACCGCAGGTTGACCACCCGACGGACCAGGTGGCCGGGCGTGCGGGCCGGGCTGCGGTGCGGGCGCGAGGACCGGTCGGTCATCCCCTCGGCGCCCATCGCGGCGTACCGCACGGCCCACCGCTTGGCCGTCGGCCAGGACACGTGGAAGTACTCCGCAGCGCGGGCGACCGGCCATCCGTCGTCGACCACCAGCCGTCCGAGCCGGGCCCGGGTCTTGGGTGTGAGCGCGGCGTTAGCGTGGGACACGAGGACCTCCTGGTCGTGGTGCGGAACCTTCAGCAGTCCCACTCCACACCGGGAGGTCCTCGCTCACGTCACGACGCGCTCACACGCTCACGTCGCACTCACCCGACCAACGTCCCTGGGCAGTACA
>NZ_RJKN01000018.1 GCF_003751265.1 Pseudokineococcus lusitanus | reverse complement strand
TTCGACCAGGGGGTGAGGTGGTGGATGTGGCCCCACTCGGCCGGACGGCTGCAGCCGCCCCAGGTGCAGGTGCGGTCGCGCAGGCGGACGGCGGTGCGCACCTTGTCCGGCCAGGAGTAGACCGACCGGCCCACGTCCAGCGGCCGGTCGTCGTCCACGAGGACGGGGACGAGCTGGGCGTCGCAGGCCAGCAGGGTGGTCTGCTCGGCGGACAAGGGGTGACCGCCCGGCAGCGTCGCGGGGTCCGCACCGGGCGCGGCGGGGTCCAGCAGCGTCGCCAGCGGCACGGTCACCACCAGGCGGGGCCGGCTGGAGGCCGTGCCGGTGGCTCCGGCGAGGTGGGCCTGTGCGACCTGTACCAGGGCGTCGGCCAGCCGGCGGGGGTGCGGGCGGGTGTCGGGGGTGCCGTCCTGCGCGGGTCGGGGTGCGGCGAGGTGTTCGAGGGCACTCATGAGGGTGGTGCCGGCGACGGGGTCGAGCTGGCCGGACAGCAGCCAGGTGCCGTCGTCGGCCTGGGTGCAGCGCAGCTGGCGGCGTCGTTCCTGGCCGGCCTCGGTCCGGGCGAGGTCGTCGTCCGCACCGGCATCCAGGCGCGCGATCAGCCGCCGGCCGACCTGCGCCAGGCGCCGGGGGTCAAGGTGCGCTGCCTGCTCGAGCAGGAAGGCCTCCGCGTCGGCCCTCGTCGCCGCGTCCACGGCGGCGGGCAGCCGGGTCATGACGGTGTGGACGACACCGGCCTGGTCACCGGTGACCCGTCCCTGCGCGAGGGCGGCCCCGGCGGCGGACAGGTCGGTCTGCAGGGCGACCGCGAGGTCGACGCGGCGGCGGGCGTGCTCGGCGCGGGTGGTGGTCGCGCCGACCAACCAGTCAGCCGTCGAGGGTGCTCCGGCGACGGTGCCGACGCGTCGCTCGTCGGCGGCGGCGAGTACTCGCAGCCGGACGGCCTCGAGGCGGGCGGCCTGCCGCTCGAGCTCCACGACGGCCTCACGGACCCCGGCGTCGGAGGTCTGCCACAACGGCGCGGCCAGCAGGGCGTCGACCGCCGCGGTCAGCACCGTCACCCCGTCCGCGAGGGCGCTGGCCGGGACCAGTGCCGTCACGGCGACGGGCGTGACGACGCCGGTCGTCGTGCCCGCGCCGTCGGTGGTCATGGC
>NZ_RJKN01000017.1 GCF_003751265.1 Pseudokineococcus lusitanus | reverse complement strand
ACCCCGTCCGCGAGGGCGCTGGCCGGGACCAGTGCCGTCACGGCGACGGGCGTGACGACGCCGGTCGTCGTGCCCGCGCCGTCGGTGGTCATGGCGCTCACGCTAGGGGCGACCACCGACAACGGACCCCGCCACGGGTGTCGTCCACAAGCCTCTGACCTGCGGCGATGAACGTCACTCGAACGGGTGATCGAATGATGCTCGGGTCGGCCACCGGCCACCAATAGCCGACGTGGGGGGTCGACGACTTGCTTCCGCCGTAACCCCGTCCGGCCGTCGTCCCCGGTCTCGCACGGTCGCGAACAGGCGCCTCTTCGTCGCTGTCAGACGCCCGTGGGCGCGAACAGGCGCCTCTTCGTCGCTGTCAGACGCCCGTGGGCGCGAACAGGCGCCCGTTCGCCGTCGCGGGGCCTTCGCGGGTGCGAACAGGCGCCTGTTCGTCGTCGCCGGACGCCGTGGGCGAACAGGCGCCCGTTAGTCGTCGCGGGGCCGTCGTGGGTGCGAACAGGCGCCTGCTCGGGTGGAGGGATCGTGGGCACGCGGCGGCTCGTCAGCGCCGGACGACCCACCGGGCCAGCACCGTGCCGTCGTCCTCGCCGCCGGTCGCGAGCAGGAGGTGCGCGAGACGGAGGCGGCCGTCGAGCGCCGGGCCCCCGAGGGCGCGGGGGGCGTCGCCGGCGACGAGGGCGGGGGACGTCGTGAGGCACAGCTCGTCGAGGAGACCCGCCCGGGCGACGTCGCCGAGCAGCGCGGGTCCGCCCTCGCAGAGCACCCGGGGCAGGCCGCGGTCGGCCAGCGCGGCGACGGCGGCCGGCAGGTCGACCTCGTCGTCCCCGGCCACGACGACCGCGTCCGCCCCCAGGCGGCGGCGCAGCGACCCGAGCGCGTCGGGCCCCACCGCCGCGCACGTCACCGCGACGACGCCACCACGGCCGTCGGCGTCCTCGGCGGCGGGGGAGCCCACGGCGTCGGGCAGGCGGCCCGAGCGCGTCACGAGCGCGAGCGTCGGGGCCGGGGCCTGACCGAGCTCGCGACGTCGGGTCCGGAGCGCCGGCCGCACCCGGAGGCGTCCGTAGCCCTCCACCCGCGCCGTGCCCGCGCCGATGAGCACGACGTCGGCCAGGGACCGCAGGAGGACGAGGACCCGCTGGTCCAGGGGCGTGGAGATCGACCGGCTCGACCCGTCGGGCCCGGCGACGGCGCCGTCGACGGTCGTCACGAGGTTGCCGCGCACGAGCGCCGCCCCGGACGGCGCCGCGTGGGCGTACAGGCGGGCCAGGTCGTCCTGCGGGTCGCCCGCGTCCGCCGACGTGGTCACGACGCGCGACGCCCCGGCCGCCGGGGGGTGCACGAGGTGCACCACGCCGTCGACCGGGGCGTCGTCAGACATCACGAGACGGGCTGCCGCAGCGGTGGTCAGGCCGCCGTCGCCTCGCGGACCTGGCGCTGGATGCGTCCGAGCATCCCCGTCATGCCGCGGAGGCGGAGCGGGCTGACCGCGCGGTCGAGGCCCAGCCGCGAGCAGACGTCACCGGGGACGTCGAGCACCGTCTCCGCCGGGAGGCCGTCGAGGCCCTCGGCGAGGATGCCCGCGAAGCCGCGGGTCGTCGGCGCCTCCGCGGGCGCCGAGAAGAACAGCCGCACCGTGCGGTCGGCGTCGTCGTCGACCTCCGTGAGGAGGAAGATCGGCGACTGGCACTCCGGCACCGGCTCCAAGAGCTCCGGGTGCTCGGCGTACCGCGGGGGCAGCGCCGGGAGGCCGCGGCTGAAGTCGAGCAGCAACTGCAGCCGCTCCGGCTCGGAGACCGCGTGGAAGTCCTCGACGATCTCGGCGAGGGCCGGCGGCAGCCCCTGCGTGGGTGCGCCCGTCGTGTCGGTGCTCATCGCCGCGGCGCCTCGCCGGGCTCGGTTCCGGTGGTGATGGGCACGCGGACGGCGTTGCCCCACTCGGTCCAGGACCCGTCGTAGTTGCGCACCTTGTCGAACCCCAGCAGGTGCGTCAGGACGAACCAGGTGTGGGAGGACCGCTCCCCGATCCGGCAGTAGGCGATGACGTCGTCGCCGGGCTGAAGGCCCTTCTCGCCGGTGTAGATCGCCTCGAGCTCGGCGCGGCCCTTGAACCGGCCGTCCTC
>NZ_RJKN01000016.1 GCF_003751265.1 Pseudokineococcus lusitanus | reverse complement strand
GCCGAGGTGGTCGGCCAGCCACTGCGTGGTCACGAGGCGCTCGGGGTGGGCGTACTGCGCCAGCGCGGGGCTCGGGTCGGTCGGGACGCTCACGGCGGGGTCTCTCCTCGGGGTGGCGGTGCGGGTCGGACGGTCGGGGCGGTGCGTCAAGGACGGTCGGGGGCCGAGGCCGGGCGCCCGGCCGCGCGGCTGCGGAAGTCGCCGCGGCCGGCGTCGCCGCGCCAGCTGTCGACCTCGAGACCGGTGAGGCGCTCGAGCAGGTCGACGTCCTCGAGCAGCGGGGCGAGCACCTCGCGCCGGACCTCGACGGGCAGCGGCGCGGGCGGCACGGGGCGGGCGTGGAGCGCGGCGAGCAGGGGGCGGGACGCCCGTCGCCAGACCTGCGGCGGCGCGAGGCTGCCGACGGCGGCGCCCGCGCGCACCGCCCGCGACAGCAGGCGGTGGCGCGGGCCGTCGCCGACGACGGGCTTGGAGTTGGCGGCGGGCACGGTGTGCGCCACCCCGGTCGGGACGCCGAGGAAGGTGCAGACGGCGTCGAGCGCCGCCGTGGGCGTGTCGACGAGGTCGCGGTAGCGGAGCACGTGCACCTGCTCGGCGGGCAGCACGCCGAGCAGGCGCTGCACCTGCTCGCCGTAGCGGCCGAGGCCGCGGTAGCGCCAGAAGGGCGCCCACCCGGCTGCGGCCCGCTCGTCCTCCCGGCGCACCGCGGCGAGGAAGTCGGCCTCCGGCTCGAGGCCGTCGGCGCGCAGGTGCCGCCAGTTCGACAGCGCCCGGTCCACGGGGTCGCGCACGACGGCGACGACGCGGACGTCGGGCACGTCGGCCGCCAGCCGCGGCAGCGCGTCGCGGTCGTGGAGGTAGAAGGGCGTGCTCTCCCCGCGGACGGCGCCGGGCGGCGCGTCCGCGAACAGCCGGCGGTAGGCCTCGGCGCGCCACACCCACTCCCGGCGGCTGTGCGCGTCGCCGGGGCCGCGGTGGTCGGCCCGCCGCGGCGGGCGACCGTCGCAGAGGTAGAACTTCGGCTCCTTGACGGGGGACAGGTGCAGGGCCGGGTGCGTGGCCAGCGCGGCGTGCAGCGCCGTCGTGCCCGCCTTCGGCGCGCCGGCGATGACGAAGTGCGGTCGCCCGGGCACGCCCGTCACGTCGCCCACGGCGCCTCCCACTGAGTCGATCAGATCGGTCGAGAACGGGGGCGAGGCTAGTGGCCCGCCACCTCGTCCCGCACCTGCGCGACCGTGGGCGGCAGGACGGGGCCGCCCGTCGTCGGCAGTCCCGCGGCCGCCCACGCCCGGAAGCCGCCGGCGACGTCGGTGGCCCGGTGGACGCCCAGCTCCTGCAGCGCGGCGGCCGCGAGGCTCGACGTGTAGCCCTCCGAGCACAGGACGACGACGTGGAGGTCGACGTCCGCGACGGGCAGCGCGGCCTCGCCGCCCGGCTCGAGCCGCCACTCGAGGACGTTGCGCTCGACGACGAGAGCACCGGGCACCTCGCCCTCCTCGGCGCGCTGGGCGGCGGGCCGGATGTCGACGAGCAGCCCGCCGGCGGCGACCGCCGCGGCCGCCTCCACCGGCCCTAGGCGCCGCAGCGTGGCGCGGGCCCGGCCGAGGACGTCGGCGACGCTGCGCCCGCCGCGGCGCGGCGCCACCGGCCGGGCCGCCGCGGGGGCGACGACGGCGCTCACCAGTCCGCCCCGGCGCCCTCGCGGGCGGTGACGACGAGGCGGCCGTCGTCGAGGCGGTAGCGCGTCATCGTGGCGAGCGCGGGCGCGTAGACGTGCAGGCTCACCGCCGCCGAGGAGGCCGCCTCGACGTCGTGGACGTGCCGGGAGCCGAAGGCGCGCACCCGGCCCGCCGTCAGCGTCTGCGCGCGGAGCGTCGTGGCGCCGCCGCGGGCGGCGGGGACGGTCTCGCGGAGGGTCCCGCCCGCGACGACGAAGGCCCCGGCGCTGCCGCCGTGGTCGTGGAGGCCGGTGCCCTGGCCGGGCAGCCAGGTGAGGAGCCACGCCTCGTAGCCGTCCCCGGCGCCGAGGCGGACGTAGTGCCGTTCGCCCTCGTCGAAGCGGACGAGGTGGCGCCACAGGAGGGGGCGCGCCAGCAGCTCGGTGGCGACCCGGCCGAGCCCGGCCGGGGTCGGGGCGAGCAGCGCGGGCAGGGCGGCCGACGAGGCCGGGGCGGCGGCAGGCGCAGCGGGGGCGGTGACGGACGGCAGCAGGGTGGTGCTCACGGGGTACCTCCGGGCAGGCGGCCGGACGCGCCGTCGGGCGGCGTCGGGCGACGGGTGGGAGCGCACGCGGCGTGCGCGGCGGCGGCGGCGGGGGCCGCCCGGGGGGGGCCGGTCGGCGACCGACCGGCCCGGCGTCAGGCGGCGCGGAAGCGCAGGCCGTCGGCGGCGTCGTCGAGGACGCCCCCGCGGGCGGGCAGCAGCGCGCGCAGGCGCCCCACGTGCGCGGCGAGGAGCGCCTCGGCGGCCGGCTCGTCGCTGCCCCACAGCTCGCGGGCCGCCGTCGCGCGCGGGACCGGACGGCCCTGCGCCCGCACGAGGAGGAGCAGGAGCTCGAGGTCGCGGGCGGCGAGGGCGGCGGGCCCCTCGGGCTCGACCGGCGCGGCGGGCCGGGGCAGCGGCGCCGGGCCGGGGCGGCCGACGAGGTCGACGTCGAGGTCGGCCCGCACGCCCGGCACGAGGTCGGTGACGAGCTGCCGGAGGACGTCACCCACCTCGAGCGCGTCGGTGCCCGCGCGGTCGGCCGCCTCCGGCGCGAGGTGGAGGCGGAGGACGACGTCGCCGCCGCTGCCGGTGGGCGTCGGGGTGACGGGCGCCTGCGGGGCGCCGCGGCGGCCGGCGCGAGCGGGACGCCGGGCGGGGAGGGTGCTGGTGGTCATGGGGGTCCTTCCGGGTGCCCGGTGGGCACGGGGGGCGCGGACCCGCGGCCGGTCAGCCCTGCGGGAGGGGGGACGTCGGCCGGGTCGCTGCGCGCGGGGGCTGGGGGACCGCCGTGGCGCCGCCCGGGGAGGGGGCGGCGGGGGCGGGGCGCGGCGTGCTCATCGACAGGAGGGGCACGGCCGCGCGCCGGGCATCAGCCGGGCGGTGCGCAGCGGGGTGGTGCGGGCGGTGCTCGTCGGACGGGTGGCCTCGGCCATGGCGGTCTCCTCCATCGGTCCTGGCGGGAGCACGCCCCCGACGGGGACGGTGCTGCGGCGTCGACGAGCCAGGTCTCTCGGCCGCTCTGGATGGCGGGACGAACACTACAGAGTCGGTCGGGATTGCTGTCAACCCCTCGCCCGAACCGGCTCAGGCGGCCTGCGACCCCCCGGGCAGCACGACCGTGCGCAGCTCGTGCGCGCCGTCGGGCCGCGCCACCTCGAAGAACCAGCGGCGCGTGCCGTCGCCGACGTCGGCGACGTCGACGTACCGCAGCCCGCCCGCCCCGTGCGGGCCGGCGAGGAAGGGGCCGCCCGGCACGGCGGCGAAACGGCCGTCGCCGACGCCGACGGCGAGACCCGTGCGCTCCTCCCAGTTCTCGTCCGCCGTGGCGCGGCCGTCGTAGAGCGCCCACGGAGCGCCGTCCACGTCGAGGACGGTCGCGACCCGGACGCCGCGGGCGTCCCACTCCCCCGGCCGCCCGGCCAGCGCGGTGCCGTGCCAGGTCCACGCGACGCCGTCGTCGCTCGTGGCGTGCTCGGTGGTCATGCGGTCGGTGGCGTCGGGGTCCTCCAGCGGGTGCACCGAGGCCCACAGGTGCCAGCGGCCGTCGACGAGCCGCACGACGGGGTCCTTGACGGCGAGACGGTCCGACCCGGGCAGGACGGTCGTCGCGGGCGCCGTCGCCAGGCCGGCGGGGTCGTCCGCCTCGAGCAGGTCGACGCGCCAGTGCTTGGTGCCCGGCGTCGCGCAGCTGACGTAGAGCCGCCAGCGCCCCTCCGGGGTGCGCACGAGGGCGGGGCGCTCGAGCGACTCGGCACCGAAGGCGGTGCGGAGGACCTCGGCGACGGGGGTGAAGGTGACGCCGTCCTCGGAGCGCAGGACGACGTTGGCGTACCCGCGGCCCTCCCCGAGGGGACGACGCAGCCGGACGGCCAGCCACCACGTCCCGTCGTGGAGGACGACGGACGGCCCGCCGGCCCACGCCCCGGGGCGGGGGTCGGCCGGCTCGAGGACGACGACGGACCCCTCCCACCACGCGTCCCCGGTGAGCGGCGCGGCCCCGGCCGGCGGCTCGACGACGGGCTGGTGCGGTGCGGGCGAGGCGGTCACGGGTCCTCCGGGGTGGCACGGCGGCGGCGCGGGGCGGGCGGGGGCAGTCTCCACCCCGCACGTCCCGCGCCGTCGCCGCCCGCCACGCCGGGGGTCCGCGCCTCGGGACGAGCCGTCTCGGCCCGGCCGGCGGACGGCGCGGGGCGCGGGGCGCGGGCGCGGCGTGGGCGTGAACATGGACGGGCGCCTCGTCACGGAAGGGCTCCTGGCCGGACCACGGCCCGGCGGAGTGCGAGCAGGTACACGCCCGCAGCCCACGGCCACCGACGACCCGCACGCCGGGCCCGGTGGCCGTCGCCGTCCCGGTCACCCAGCCACCGACCCGGTCACCCAGCCACCAACCCGGTCACGCCGTCGCCGGCGGGCTGTGCACGAGCGCCACCGTCTTGGCACAGGAGGTGCGCACGCCACCGGCCCACCCGGGCGTGGCTGCTGTCGCCCGGGGCTCGGCGCATGGTCACGCCGCCGCTCGGGTGGTGGTGTGCGGTCGCGTGCGGGCGCGCCAGCGGTCGACGACGCGGTCGAGCGCCCTTGTCCAGGGTGGTGGTGGTCGCAGGGGTGCGGTGCCGTCGGGCGGGTGCCAGATCACCTGGGCGCCGTCGAGCTCGCCGCGCCAGCCTTCTCGGTGGACGAGGCGGTGGTGGTGGCCGCACAGGCAGGCGGCGTTGCGCTCTGACGTGGTCCCGCCATTCGACCAGGGGGTGAGGTGGTGGATGTGGCCCCACTCGGCCGGACGGCTGCAGCCGCCCCAGGTGCAGGTGCGGTCGCGCAGGCGGACGGCGGT
>NZ_RJKN01000015.1:3703-5602 GCF_003751265.1 Pseudokineococcus lusitanus | reverse complement strand
GTCGGCTGCGGGTTGTCTGGTTGTCCCGTCCGGGGTGGCTGGGTGGTCGTGGTCGGCTTTTTTGCAGTATCTCGGGTGCTCGTCTCGCCAGTGGGGCGGGTGCTCGTTCTTTTGAGGTTGTTGTATTGGTTGCGACCGTTGCCTTTCGGGGTGGTGGTTGTTTGCCTTGTGACCTTGATGGAGAGTTTGATCCTGGCTCAGGACGAACGCTGGCGGCGTGCTTAACACATGCAAGTCGAACGGTGACGACCCAGCTTGCTGGGTCTGATCAGTGGCGAACGGGTGAGTAACACGTGAGCAACCTGCCCTCGACTCCGGGATAACCACCGGAAACGGTGGCTAATACTGGATATGACCTCTTGCCGCATGGTGGGGGGTGGAAAGTTTTTCGGTCGGGGATGGGCTCGCGGCCTATCAGCTTGTTGGTGGGGTGATGGCCTACCAAGGCGACGACGGGTAGCCGGCCTGAGAGGGTGACCGGCCACACTGGGACTGAGACACGGCCCAGACTCCTACGGGAGGCAGCAGTGGGGAATATTGCGCAATGGGCGGAAGCCTGACGCAGCGACGCCGCGTGAGGGATGAAGGCCTTCGGGTTGTAAACCTCTTTCAGCTCCGAAGAAGCGAGAGTGACGGTAGGAGCAGAAGAAGCACCGGCTAACTACGTGCCAGCAGCCGCGGTAATACGTAGGGTGCAAGCGTTGTCCGGAATTATTGGGCGTAAAGAGCTCGTAGGCGGCTCGTCGCGTCTGCTGTGAAAGCCCGGGGCTTAACCCCGGGTCTGCAGTGGGTACGGGCGGGCTAGAGTGCGGTAGGGGAGACTGGAATTCCTGGTGTAGCGGTGAAATGCGCAGATATCAGGAGGAACACCGGTGGCGAAGGCGGGTCTCTGGGCCGTAACTGACGCTGAGGAGCGAAAGCATGGGTAGCGAACAGGATTAGATACCCTGGTAGTCCATGCCGTAAACGTTGGGCGCTAGGTGTGGGCCGCATTCCACGTGGTCCGTGCCGCAGCTAACGCATTAAGCGCCCCGCCTGGGGAGTACGGCCGCAAGGCTAAAACTCAAAGGAATTGACGGGGCCCCGCACAAGCGGCGGAGCATGCGGATTAATTCGATGCAACGCGAAGAACCTTACCAAGGCTTGACATGCAGGGAAATCCTCCAGAGATGGTGGGTCCGCAAGGGTCCTGCGCAGGTGGTGCATGGTTGTCGTCAGCTCGTGTCGTGAGATGTTGGGTTAAGTCCCGCAACGAGCGCAACCCTCGTTCGATGTTGCCAGCGGGTGATGCCGGGGACTCATCGGAGACTGCCGGGGTCAACTCGGAGGAAGGTGGGGATGACGTCAAATCATCATGCCCCTTATGTCTTGGGCTTCACGCATGCTACAATGGCCGGTACAATGGGCTGCGAGACCGTGAGGTGGAGCGAATCCCAAAAAGCCGGTCTCAGTTCGGATCGGGGTCTGCAACTCGACCCCGTGAAGTCGGAGTCGCTAGTAATCGCAGATCAGCAACGCTGCGGTGAATACGTTCCCGGGGCTTGTACACACCGCCCGTCACGTCACGAAAGTCGGTAACACCCGAAGCCGGTGGCCCAACCCGTCAGGGAGGGAGCTGTCGAAGGTGGGACTGGCGATTGGGACGAAGTCGTAACAAGGTAGCCGTACCGGAAGGTGCGGCTGGATCACCTCCTTTCTAAGGAGCAACCGACCACTCCTGGTGGTCCTCGCAAGGGGGCCGGGTGGGGGTGGGTCTGGTAGCCGGGCCCGGGCCGTGCGCGTCCGGGGCGGTGCTCGTGGGTGGAACATTCGGCTGGTCCGGGGCTTGTCGCTCCTTTGGTGGTCTGAGTACCGCGTCCGCTTGGTCACATCTTTCGGGGTGTGGGTGGGTGGTTCGAC
>NZ_RJKN01000015.1:0-3451 GCF_003751265.1 Pseudokineococcus lusitanus | reverse complement strand
GTGCTCGTAGCTTGAGAACTGCACAGTGGACGCGAGCATCTTTATCTTTGTGGCCAAGTTTTTAAGGGCGCACGGTGGATGCCTAGGCACCAGGAGCCGATGAAGGACGTCGTAGCCTGCGATAAGCCTCGGGGAGCTGGCAAACGAGCTGTGATCCGAGGATGTCCGAATGGGGAAACCCGGCTGGATTCATCTCCAGTCACCTGCACCTGAATATATAGGGTGTGTGGAGGGAACGTGGGGAAGTGAAACATCTCAGTACCCACAGGAAGAGAAAGCAACCGCGATTCCGTGAGTAGTGGCGAGCGAAAGCGGACGAGGCTAAACCATGGGCGTGTGATACCCGGCAGGGGTTGCGTGCGTGGGGTTGTGGGACCCGTTGGTTCCAGCTGCCGCTGGGACGGGGAGTGATAAAGCCGCGCTGTAGTCGAAGGGTCTTGGATGGCCCGGCGTAGAGGGTGCGACCCCCGTAGACGAAACAGTGTGGCCTCCTTGGACGGTGTTCCCGAGTAGCACGGGGCCCGAGAAATCCCGTGTGAATCTGGGGGGACCACCCCCTAAGCCTGAATACTTCCTGGTGACCGATAGCGGACTAGTACCGTGAGGGAAAGGTGAAAAGTACCCCGGGAGGGGAGTGAAATAGTACCTGAAACCGTGTGCCTACAAGCCGTGGGGGCTCGTCCTTGTGACGGGTGACCGCGTGCCTTTTGAAGAATGAGCCTGCGAGTTAGTGGCATGTGGCGAGGTTAACCCGTGTGGGGAAGCCGTAGCGAGAGCGAGTCCGAACAGGGCGGTACGAGTCGCGTGTCCTAGACCCGAAGCGAAGTGATCTACCCATGGGCAGGTTGAAGCGCGGGTAAGACCGCGTGGAGGACCGAACCCACCAGGGTTGAAAACCTGGGGGATGACCTGTGGGTAGGGGTGAAAGGCCAATCAAACTTCGTGATAGCTGGTTCTCCCCGAAATGCATTTAGGTGCAGCGTCGCGTGTTTCTTGCCGGAGGTAGAGCTACTGGATGGCCGATGGGCCCGACAAGGTTACTGACGTCAGCCAAACTCCGAATGCCGGTAAGCGCAGCGCGGCAGTGAGACTGCGGGGGATAAGCTTCGTAGTCGAGAGGGAAACAGCCCAGATCACCGGCTAAGGCCCCTAAGCGTGTGCTAAGTGGAAAAGGATGTGGAGTTGCGCAGACAACCAGGAGGTTGGCTTAGAAGCAGCCACCCTTGAAAGAGTGCGTAATAGCTCACTGGTCAAGTGATTCCGCGCCGACAATGTAGCGGGGCTCAAGCACACCGCCGAAGCCGTGGCACTTCCGCTGTTGCCAGGCCTGTCCCTTCGTGGGGTGGGTCCAGGTGCGGGAGTGGGTAGGGGAGCGTCGTGTGGCGGGTGAAGCGGCAGGGTGACCTAGTCGTGGACGCCACACGAGTGAGAATGCAGGCATGAGTAGCGAATGACGGGTGAGAAACCCGTCCGCCGAATGATCAAGGGTTCCAGGGCCAGGCTAATCCGCCCTGGGTAAGTCGGGACCTAAGGCGAGGCCGACAGGCGTAGTCGATGGACAACGGGTTGATATTCCCGTACCGGCGAAGGACCGCCCATGCTGAGGTCAGCGATGCTAAGCGCCTGAAGCCTCACTCGTCCTTCGGGATGGGTGTGGGTGGAACGCGCGACCCGGACTGGTAGTAGGCAAGCGCATTAACAGGGGTGACGCAGGAGGGTAGCTACCGCGTGGCGATGGTTGTCCACGTCCAAGGGTGTAGGGCGAGCTGTTGGCAAATCCGCAGCTCATGAAGCTTGAGACCTGATGGTGAGCACGTATGTGCGAAGAGGGTGATCCCATGCTGCCTAGAAAAGCCTCGGCGCGAGGTTCGAGCCGCCCGTACCCCAAACCGACTCAGGTGATCAGGTAGAGAATACCAAGGCGATCGAGTGAATCGTGGTTAAGGAACTCGGCAAAATGCCCCCGTAACTTCGGGAGAAGGGGGGCCGATCGCGTGATCGCTGCTTGCCGGCGTGAGCGTGTGAGGCCGCAGAGACCAGGGAGAAGCGACTGTTTACTAAAAACACAGGTCCGTGCGAAGTCGTAAGACGATGTATACGGACTGACGCCTGCCCGGTGCTGGAACGTTAAGGGGACGGGTCAGCCTCACGGCGAAGCTCAGAACTTAAGCGCCAGTAAACGGCGGTGGTAACTATAACCATCCTAAGGTAGCGAAATTCCTTGTCGGGTAAGTTCCGACCTGCACGAATGGCGTAACGACTTCTCCGCTGTCTCAACCGCGAACTCGGCGAAATTGCACTACGAGTAAAGATGCTCGTTACGCGCAGCAGGACGGAAAGACCCCGGGACCTTCACTATAGTTTGGTATTGGTGCCTGGTGTGGCTTGTGTAGGATAGGTGGGAGACTGTGAAGCCGGTACGCCAGTGCTGGTGGAGTCGTCGTTGAAATACCACTCTGGTCGCATCGGTCGTCTAACTTCGGTCCGTGATCCGGATCAGGGACAGTGCCTGATGGGTAGTTTAACTGGGGCGGTTGCCTCCTAAAGAGTAACGGAGGCGCTCAAAGGTTCCCTCAGCCTGGTCGGTCATCAGGTGTTGAGTGCAAGTGCACAAGGGAGCTTGACTGTGAGACTGACGGGTCGAGCAGGGACGAAAGTCGGAACTAGTGACCCGGCCGTGGTGTGTGGAAACGCGGTCGCTCAACGGATAAAAGGTACCCCGGGGATAACAGGCTGATCTTGCCCAAGAGTCCATATCGACGGCATGGTTTGGCACCTCGATGTCGGCTCGTCGCATCCTGGGGCTGGAGTAGGTCCCAAGGGTTGGGCTGTTCGCCCATTAAAGCGGTACGCGAGCTGGGTTTAGAACGTCGTGAGACAGTTCGGTCCCTATCCGCTGCGCGCGTCGGAGACTTGAGAAGGGCTGTCCCTAGTACGAGAGGACCGGGACGGACGAACCTCTGGTGTGCCAGTTGTCCTGCCAAGGGCATGGCTGGTTGGCTACGTTCGGGAGGGATAACCGCTGAAGGCATCTAAGCGGGAAGCCTGCTTCGAGATGAGGTCTCCTTGCCACTTCGGGTGGTGTGAGGCTCCCAGGTAGACGACTGGGTTGATAGGCCGGATGTGGAAGCGGGGTAACTCGTGGAGCTGACCGGTACTAATATGCCGATGGCTTGACCACTCTTAAGTGTGTGTGTTTCGCGTCCACTGTGCGGTTCTGGGGCTACGGGCCCCTGCGTCCTCGTGCCTGTCCACTGTTCGTGGTGGTGGGGTGCTGGAGGGTGTGGGTGGCCGTGTTCCGTAGTGTTTCGGCGGTCATAGCGTCGGGGAAACGCCCGGTCCCATTCCGAACCCGGAAGCTAAGCCCGTTCGCGCCGATGGTACTGCCTGGGGGACTGGGTGGGAGAGTAGGTCGCCGCCGGACATCTTTTGTGGGTGAGGGGTCGTGGGT
>NZ_RJKN01000014.1 GCF_003751265.1 Pseudokineococcus lusitanus | reverse complement strand
GGGCCGGTGCGGGTGGTGGCCCAGGTGGTGAGGCGGTGGAACAGGGCGGTGATGTCGGCGACGGGGCCGGTGGCGACGAGCTCGGCCGCCCCGTCGCCGAGCGGCTGGACGAGGACGCGGCGGCGGCAGGTCTCGTACCGGAGGCGGCGGGTGGTCGCGTCGACCTCGAGCCGGGCGACCAACGCCCGCACCTTCCGCTTCACGCCGGGCGGGTCCAGGCGGGGCAGGTCCTCGGCGAGGTGGGTGTCGACCAAGCGGGCCTGCTCGTCCGTCAGGCCGGCGGTACCGGCGACGACGGCGTGCGCCTGGTCCGGGCCGATCGTCCCGTCGCGCAGCGCGGCGCGGGTCTGCGGCAGGACGGTCGTGAGCGCGAGGGCGTCGGTGACCAGCCGCCGAGCACCCGCGACCCCGACCCGCAACGCCAGCGCGATCTCGGTGATGACCGCCTCGGCCGGGTCCCCGCCGAGCCGGCCGAACCGGGCGGTCTCGACCGGGTCCCCGCCGACCGGGACGCCCAGGGAGGCCGCCGTCTCGTCGACGAGGTCGGCCACCAGTCCGAGGAGGGCGGCGTGCTCGGCCGACGCCGCCGCGTGGGCGTCGCGCAGCCGGTCCAGGACGGCCCTGCCCGCGCGGCGGGCGAGCGGCAGGTCGCCGACCGGGACGTCGAGTGGACCGACGGGGGCGGCGGGTGTCGCGGGTGCGGGGACGACGGCGTCGTCGTGCGACTCGTCGTCGGGCTGCTGCCACGCCATCGCCACCCCTCCCGCACTGTCGAACGTGTGTTCGAAGTCTAGTGGAGGGGCCCGACAACCGCCCGGCGTCGTCGCCACCCTGTGGATCCAGCGGGGCACGTCGACGAACGCCGCCGGTCGAGGCGGGGCAGCGCCCACCGCCGCGGCCGAGCACCGTCACCCGAGGGCGGCAGGGCGTCCAGCTCGGCCACGGACCACCGCCGACGACGAGGCGGAGGGCGACCGGAGGACGGCTCCGGCGGACCGCGCATCACCGTCGACCGACCGCGCGGACCGGCACGGACGACGACCAGCGGCCGCCGCCCTCCCCTACGAGGCGGCCGAGCGCCCCTGCGCGCGGGGACCGTCGGCACCAGCGCCCGCGCCATCCGTCACCGCGGGCGGGTCGCCGGCGCCGGCGTCGCCCACCGCAGGCCGCGCCACCTCTGCCCACACCACGTCGAGCGAGAGCCCGAGCACCCCGGCGACGGCGGCGACGGTCGAGAAGGACGGCGTCGCGACCCGGCCGGACTCGATCTTGCGCAACGTCTCCGGCGAGACACCGGCCTCGAGCGCCGTCATGAGCATCGAGCGGTCACCCCGCGCCCGGCGCAGCAGCGCGCCCAGCCGGCGGCCTCGGGCGACGTCCTCGGGGCTGAGCGGGAGTCGGACCATGCCCTGACCCTAGCCGGGATGGCCGGGATACCTTGACCGGGATACTTAGACCGCCCCACCGTGACCACCGTCGCCCGGAGAGGCAGCGTGGGCGGTCATGACCGCCGCCCGGCACGACGAAGGAGCACCCGTGATCGAGATCCTCTCCCCGGCGGAGGTGGCCCGCGCCCGCGTCACCGGACGTGTCGTCGCCGACACCCTCCGGACGCTCCGCGAGCGCTGCGCCGTCGGCACCAACCTCCTCGAGGTCGACGCCTGGGCCCGCGAGCTGATCGCCGAGGCGGGCGCGGAGTCCTGCTACGTCGACTACGCCCCCTCCTTCGGACGGGGGCCCTTCGGCCACCACGTCTGCACGGCGGTCGAGGACGCGGTGCTCCACGGCCGGCCCCACGACCGCACGCTCGCCGACGGCGACCTCCTGACCCTGGACCTCGCCGTCACCAAGGACGGCGTCGCCGCGGACGCGGCCGTCAGCTTCCTCGTCGGCGAGCGGCGACCGCCGGAGAAGGTCCGGCTCGTCGAGACGACGGAGCGCGCGCTCGCGGCCGCCGTCGCCGCCGTCCGGCCCGGTGCGCGCACGGGCGACGTCTCGGCCGCCGTGGGCGCCGTGCTCCGGGGCGCGGGCTACCGGGTCAACACGGACTTCGGCGGGCACGGCATCGGCTCGACGATGCACCAGGACCCCCACGTCGCCAACGACGGCCGCCCCGGCCGGGGCTACCGGCTGCGCCCGGGCCTGCTCCTCGCCCTGGAGCCGTGGGTCATGGCGGGCACCGACCGGCTCGTCACCGACCCCGACGGGTGGACGCTGCGCAGCGCGGACGGCAGCCCGACGTCGCACAGCGAGCACACCGTCGCCGTCACCGAGGACGGCGCGGAGGTGCTGACGCTGCCGACGCCCCGCTGACGCCCGTCAGCCGCAGCCGACGCCGTGGGGGTGGAGCACGCGGCCGGCCGGCACCGCGACGGCCCGCTCGGGGTGCTCGAGGTCGTGCACCGGGTGCCCGTCGTGCGGCTGGAGCAGCGACCCCTCGGGGTCCACCAGGACCTGCATGCCCGCCCGCACCTCGACGCCCGGCAGGACGTGGAAGCGCTCGTACGGCTCGGGCGCCCGCTCGAGGAGGACGTCGACCGCCGTCGGCACGTCGCCGACGACGTACGCGGCGTCGCGCTCGTCCTCCTCGGGGCGCACCGACCGCCACTCCCGGCGTGCCTCGGCGAGCAGCGCCGGGACGTCGACGACCGCCAGGTCGTAGCGGCTGACCACGCTGACCTCGGCCGCCGCCGGCGGCAGCTGCGGCTCGTCCGGGTCGACGAGGTCCTCGAGCGCCCCGTACGGCTCGTCGTCGTCCAGGCGCTCCGAGGGGTGCACGCAGTACCCGGTCCGGGCCGCCACGCGCTCGTCCCACGCCACCGCGGCCGCGAGGACGGCGGCCCGCCGCCGCCGCCGCTCGGGCATCTCGGCCGAGCCGCCGTGCATGCGCACCACGGCCTCCGCGAGGTCCTGCACCTCCCCGACGAGCCGGCTCGTCGCCTCGAGCAGCAGCCGCGCCGTCTCGTCCGTCCAGCCGCTCGGCCCGTCGTCGTCCACGCCGACAGGGTCCCCGTCCGGGACGGCGGAGGGGAGGCCCTGCCGACGCCCCGCTCACGACGCCACCCGGCAGGCGCACCCGACGCCACGACCGCCCTCGGTGTCCCGGCGACGTCCACCGGCGGCCCGCGCGCGGCCCTCGTCCACAGCCCGACCGCCGCCCCGCGACGTCGTCGCCGCCGGGCCTACGGTCGCCGCATGAAGGTCGTCGTCGCCGGGGGCAGCGGGGCGCTGGGCCGGCGCCTGTGCGCGGACCTCGCCGCGCGGGGCGACGACGTCGTCGTGCTCGCCCGACGGCCGGACCCGCGGGCGCCGCACCGGCAGGTCGCCTGGGACGGCGAGACCGTGGGGCCGTGGGCGGCCGAGCTGCGGGACGCCGACGCCGTCGTCAACCTCGCGGGCGCCCTCGTCGACCGGCGGCCCACGCCCGCGGCCGTGGAGCTGCTGACGACGTCCCGCGTCCGCCCGACCCGGGCGCTGGCCGAGGCGGCGACGCTCCGCGACGGGCCCGTGCCCGTCTGGGTGCAGGCGTCGACGGCCGCCGTCCACGGCGACGCCGGCGACACCGTGCTCACGGAGTCGTCCCCGCCCGCCGACGGCCCCCCGCAGATGGCCGGGGTCGCCCGCGCCTGGGAGGCGGCCGCGGCGGACCTGCCCGCGGTGCGCACCGTGGTCCTGCGCACGTCCGTCGTCCTGGACGCCGGGACACCGGCCCTCGACCGCCTGCTCCTGCTGACCCGGTGGGGCCTCGGCGGCCGCGTCGGGTCGGGCCGGCAGTGGTTCTCGTGGCTGCACGTGGACGACTGGCTCGCCGTCCTGCGCTGGGCGCTCGACGCGCCGACCGCGGACGGCGTCGTCCTCGCCACGAGCCCGCACCCGGTCCGCAACGCCGAGCTCATGGCCACCCTGCGCGCGGTCGTCGGGCGGCCGCCGGCGCCGCCGACGCCCGCGCCGCTCCTGCGGCTGGGCGCGGCGCTGCTGCGCACCGACCCCGCGCTCGGCCTCACGGGACGCCGCGCCGTGCCCGCCCGGCTGCTCGCGGAGGGCTTCGTCTTCGCCCACCCGCACCTGCGGCCGGCGCTCGAGGACCTGCTCGCCCGCCCGACGGAGAGGCACCGCCCATGACCGACGTCGTCCCCCGACCGCTCGACGACCGCGAGCGCGAGATGCTCGTGGCGATGGTCGAGCGCGGCGCCGCCTTCGACGACGACGTCGTCGTGACGCCGGCCGACCGGGCCCGGTGGCTGGCGCAGGTGCCCGGGACGTGGGCCGGACGGCCCTGCGGCTGCGGCACGTGCCCGTCCGTCGAGCTCACCGACGCCGACGGCGTCACGCCCGCCGGCGAGCGGACCCGCGTCGTGCTCGAGGGCGGGACGACCGGTGCGCTCGTGCTGCTGTTCGTCGACGACGACCGGCTCTCCTACCTCGAGCTCGCGCCCACCCACGACACGTCCTTCAGCCGCTTCCCGCCGGTGTCGGACCTGGTCACCGGCTGACGGCCGGGGGCAGCACCGCACCCGCCCGCCGCGGGCGGACCTCCTGCCCGGGCTGCGCGAGGCGGGCCGGTCAGCGCGGCAGCGTCGCGAGCGCCGCGGCGGCGCCGTCCTCGAGCACGCTGCCCGTGACCTCGTCGGCCGCGTCCTTGACCTCGGCCGGCGCCTGGCCCATGGCGACGCCACGGGCGGCCCAGCGCAGCATCTCGAGGTCGTTGCGCCCGTCGCCCATGGCGAAGGTGTGCGCGGGGTCGACGCCGAGGCGGTGCCGGACGACCTCGAGCGCGCTGGCCTTGCTGACGCCCTCGGGCGCCAGGTCCAGCCACGCCGTCCAGCCCACGGAGTAGTTGACGCCCTTCATGCCGAGCCGCTCGGTGATCGCGAGGAAGTCCTCGGGCGTGTGCTCGGGGCTGCGCACGACGACGCGGCAGGCGGGCGCCTCCAGCAGCTCCTCGAAGGAGACGGTGGTGATGCGGCCGGTGAGCTCGTGCTCGGGGAAACGGCCGGCCACCTTGAAGCCGACGCCCACCTCCTCGACGGCGAAGGCCGCCGTCGGCAGGTCCTCGACGAGCAGCCGCAGCACGGGGGCGGGGTCGAAGGTCACGACGTCGGTGACCTCGCGGCCGTCGGGCAGCTGCGGGTCGACCATCGCGGTCACGGCGCCGTTGCTGCAGACGAGAGGCCCGACGTACGGCTTCTCGTCGGGGGCGTCCGTCGGCGCCAGGCCGAGCCACGAGAGCACCGGGTAGGCGCTGTCGAGCGAGCGGCCCGTGGAGACGACGACGTGGTGGCCGGCGGCGACGACGTCGCGGACGGCCTGGCGCACCACCGGCGAGAGGACCTCGTCGTGGTCGACGAGCGTCCCGTCGACGTCGAGTGCCACCAACCAGCGCATGGCCGCGACACTACGTCGCCGCGTCGCGCCGCGCGGGGGCCGCCCGGGTGACGGCAGGTGACGGGACGGTGACGGCGCGGGGCGTCCCCGCCGTCCGGGTCCCGGCAGGGCCGGGCCGCCCGGCGTCAGCGCGGCGTCCGGTCCGACGGCGGCCGTCCCCGCCGGTGCTGCGCTCGCCCGGTGCCCGTCCCCCGTCCCGCTCGTCTCGTGCGCTCCGTCCGCAGGCATGCGACGGCAGCGTCCCGGCTGCTCCTCGCCGTGCAGCTCTCCCTCGTCCTCGCCCACCCCACGGAGCTGCTGCTCACGGGCGTCGACGGACCTCCCCGCCCGACGACCGCGCCGACCGCGCCGACCGCGCCGTCCGCGCCGTCCGCGCCGTCCGCGCCGTCCGCGCCGTCCGCGCCGAGCGCGGCGGCGACCGCGTCCGCCGGCCGCGACGCCGAGGCGCCCGGACCCACGGCGCCGACCCGCCTGCCGCGCGTCGCGCGGTCGACGCCGGAGCAGGTGCCCCGGGAGGTCGCCGCGGCGGCGGGCGGGCAGCGCCCGTCCTCGTCCCGGCGGTGAGGGGAGCCCGCGCTCGCCCCGGCAGGTCCGCCGGGACACCCCGGTGGCCGGGGCGCGGCCGCTCCGACGCCACCCCTCCACCCGCCCGACACCCCGCCGTCGCCCCCCGTCCACCCGCGCCCGGTGAGGTCGCCCCATGCGCACCCGCCGGACCCTGGCCGCCCTCGCCTGCTGCGCCGTCGCGGCACCGCTGGGCGCCGCCACGCCGGCGCTCGCCGCGCCGACGGCGGCGGACGGTCCGGGCCCCGTGGCGGTCGACGTCGTCGCCGACGACGCCGCGGTGCGCCTCTCGCTCGTCGGCCGGTACTCCAGCGGGGTCTTCGGGGCGTCGGCGGCGGAGATCGTGGCGCACGACCCCGCGACGCACCGGGTGTTCGTCGTCGACGCGCAGGCCGGGCACCTCGACGTCCTCGACGCCACCGACCCCACGCGCCCCGCGCTGGAGACGACGGTCGTCTTCGCCGACGGCGAGGTGCCCAACTCCGTCGACGTCCGCGCCGACGGGCTCGTCGCCGTCGCCGTCGAGGCGCCGGTGAAGACCGACCGCGGCCGGCTCGTCCTCCTCGACGGCCGTGCGGAGCAGCCGCGCGAGCTGCGGTCCGTGCGGGTCGGCGCCCTGCCCGACATGGTCACGTGGACGCCCGACGGACGGACGGCGCTCGTGGCGAACGAGGGCGAGCCCGCCGCGCCCGGCGACCCCGGCCACGAGGACGCCCCGGCCCGCCCCGGCTACGCCGCCGACCCCGTCGGCTCGGTGAGCGTCGTCGACGTCGAGGCGCGCGGCGGGGGCCTGGAGCGGCTGCGGGTGCGCGCCCGCACGGCCGGCTTCGAGCGCTTCGAGGGGCGGCGCGAGGCGCTCGTCGCCGCCGGGCTGCGACTCACGGGCCCCGACGCGGCGTCCCTCTCCCTGGCGCGGAACCTCGAGCCCGAGTACGTCACCGTGGCCGAGGACGGCCGGACAGCGTGGGTGTCGCTCCAGGAGGCGAACGCGCTGGCCCGCCTCGACGTCGTGCGCGGCCGCATCACCGACGTCCTCCCCCTCGAGCGGGTCGACCACTCCGCCCCCGGCCGCGGGATCGACCCCTCGGACCGCGACGGCGGCATCGCGATCCGCGAGGTGCCGGTCACGGGCCTGCGCATGCCCGACGCGATCAGCGCCTACACCGGCAGCGACGGCGGGACCTACGTCGTCACCGCGGACGAGGGCGACTCGCGCGCCTGGGGCGACGAGGACACGTGGCGCGAGACCGGCGGCTTCGTCGACGAGGCCCGGGCGAAGGACCTCGGGGAGGACGGCCTGCCCCCGCTCTGCGAGACCTCCCCCGCCGCCGGCCTCCTCGGCGACGCCGACCTCGGCCGCCTCACGGTCAGCTGGCAGGACGGCCTCGTCGACGACGGCGCGGGCGGCGTCTGCGTGCAGGACCTGCACTCCTACGGCGGGCGCTCGATCAGCGTCGTCGACGCCGACGGCCGCACGGTCTGGGACTCCGGCGACGGCCTCGAGCAGCTCGTGGCCGAGGTGCTCCCCGAGGGCTTCAACGCGGACCACGAGGAGCCGGGCGCCGACGACCGCAGCGACAACAAGGGCCCCGAGCCCGAGGGCGTGACGGTCGGCCGGGTCGACGGGCGCACGTACGCCTTCGTCGGGCTCGAGCGCGTCGGCGGGGTCGTCGTCCTCGACGTCACCGACCCGCGCGACGTCCGCGGGGTCCAGTACGTCAACACCCGTGACCTGTCGGTCGACACGGCGGTCGACGACGACGGCGTCCCGCCCACGGGCTGGGAGGCGGCGGGCGACCTCGGCCCCGAGGGCCTCGCCTTCGTCACCGCCGAGGACAGCCCGCTGCCCGGCGTGCCCCTGCTCGTCGTCGGCAACGAGGTTTCCGGCACGACGGCCTTCTTCCGCCTCGACCGGGTCGGCTGACGCCACCGCCCGACCCCGGACGCCGCCCCGCGCGGGCGCCGACCGATCCCGGTCGGCGCGGACGGGACGCCGCGGACGCGTGCCAGGATCACCGCCGTCCGCACCACCGCCCGGCCGCCCGCCGGGCCGACCCCGCAGGAGCCCCGCCGTGTCGTCCGCGTCCGCGTCCTCCACCGCCCCGCTGCCCCGCCCGGGCGAGGTGCTCGCCGACCTCCTGCCCGCGTCCCGCGTGCGCGAGGTCGCCCTCGTCGCCGCCGGCGTCGCCGTCATGGCGCTGCTCGCCCAGGTCGTGGTGCCGGTCCCGGGCTCCCCCGTGCCGATCACCGGCCAGACGCTCGGCCTCGTCCTCGTCGCGACGACGCTCGGGCCCGCCCGCTCGGTGACGGTCATGGGGCTGTACATCGCGGCGGCTCTCGTGGGCCTGCCCTTCTACTCCGAGGCCAGCGGCGGCTACGAGGTCGTCGTCGGCGCGACCGGTGGCTACGTCCTCGGCTTCCTGCCCGCCGCCTACCTCATCGGCCGTGCGGCCCGCCTCGGCGCCGACCGCCACTTCCTCAAGGCGCTGCCGCTCTTCGTCGCCGGTCAGCTCGTCGTCTTCGCGGTAGGCGTCCCGTGGCTCGCGCTGACGACGGGGATGGACGCCGCCGCGGCCGTCGCCGCCGGCTTCACGCCGTTCCTCCTCGGCGGGGCGGTCAAGGCCTTCGTCGCCGCCGCCGTCGTCCCGGGCATCTGGCGCACGCTCGGCCGCTGAGCCCCGGGCGCGACGCCCCGGACCGACGACGACGAAGGCCCCCGCCCTGCTGGGCGGGGGCCTTCGTCGTCGTGCAGGTCGTCACCGGACCCTCCCCGACATCGTCGGCGAGGGGGGTCCGACGGGGAGATGTGTAGTCGACGGCGGGCCCCTTCGGGAAGAGGCGTCGCCGCCGGTGTGGCGAGGCACACACCGATGTCCCCCGGACGCACCGCAAGCGCCGACCCGGGTGGGTCGGCGCCTGCGGCGGGGGGTGCGGGTGGCTCAGGCGTCGAGGTCCTGGGCGACGAGCTCGGCGATCGCGTCGACGTGGGCGGCGTCCTCGCCCTCCACGGTGACGTCGGTCCCCTGCTCGGCACCGAGCGTCATGATCATGAGCGCCGAGCCGGCGTCGACCGGCTCCTCCTCGCCCTCGACCCACAGCGTGATGTCGCTGCCGAGCTCGGCCGCCTTGGCGGCGATGACGGCGGCCGGGCGGGCGTGCAGCCCGACGGACGAGCCGACGGGCACGATGCGGGTGGGCACGGGGCCTCCTCGTTGGGGTCTGTGCTGCGGTCGGCCTCCCGCGGGTCTCGGGAGGGTGGTGCGGCGTCCGGGGCCCATCGTCGTGGAGGACCCTGGACGCCGCCTGCGGAGCGGCTGAGCAGGGGCGCGGGGCGCCCGTGGCTCAGGCGGCGACGAGGTCGCGCTTCGACCGGCCCAGGCTCTTGGCGACGATGACGGCCGCCGCGCTGACGACCATGCCGGCGAGGATCGCCAGGACGAAGGCGAGGACGCCGTCGATCGCGAAGAACACGAAGATGCCGCCGTGCGGGGCGCGCAGCTGCACCCCCGTCGCCATGACGATGGCCCCGGTCGTGGCCGACCCGAGCATGATCGAGGGGATGACCCGCAGCGGGTCGGCCGCGGCGAACGGGATGGCGCCCTCGGTGATGAAGGCCGCGCCCAGGAGCCACGCCGCCTTGCCGTTCTCCCGCTCGGGGGCCGTGAAGAGACGCTTGCGGACGACCGTCGCGAGGGCGAGGGCCAGCGGCGGGACCATGCCGGCGGCCATGACGGCGGCCATGATCGTCAGCGGGGCGGTGTCCGTGGCGGTCGCCGCGCCGAGCCCGGCGGCGGCGAAGGCGTAGGCGGTCTTGTTGAGGGGACCGCCCATGTCGAAGGCCATCATCAGGCCGAGGATGATCCCGAGCAGGACCGCGGAGCCGCCGGACAGCCCGTTGAGGAAGCTCGCGAGGCCCGTCGTCACCGCGGCGAGCGGGCGCGCCAGCAGCGCGAACATGAGGAAGCCCGTGATGAGCGTGGCGAACAGCGGGATGATGACGACCGGCATGAGCCCGCGGCCCCACTGCGGCACGGAGATCTTGCTGATGGCGAGCGCCACGGCGCCGGCGAGCAGACCGCCGACGAGGCCGCCGATGAAGCCCGCGCCCGTCGCCCCGGCCACGAGGCCGGCGACGAAGCCCGGCGCGATGCCGGGGCGGTCGGCCATCGCGTAGGCGATGTAGCCGGCCAGCGCGGGGACGAGCAGGCCGAAGGCCAGCTGCCCGAGCGACGACAGGACCGCACCGATGTACTGCGCCAGCCCGCCGTCGGGCAGGTTCGTCAGCGAGTTCTGGGCGAGGATCAGCGTGTTGAGCGCCGTGCCGTCCGGGTCGCCCGGGGCTGCGGAGACGATCTGGTAGCCGCCGAAGAGGAAGCCCAGCGCGAGCAGCAGACCGCCCGCCGCGACGAACGGGATCATGTAGCTGACGCCCGTCAGCAGCCAGCGCCGCAGCTCGGCGCCGAAGCCCGGCTTCGCACCACCGGCCACCGCCGCGGCACCGGCGCCGGCGCCGCCGTCGCCCGGCACGCGCTGGGCGGAGGGGTCGTCGACCGCCCGCAGCGCCTCGGCGACCATGACGTCGGGCTCGTTGATGGCGCGCTTGACGCCCGACTGGACGAGGGGCTTGCCGGCGAAGCGGCCGCGCTCCTTGACGCCGACGTCGACGGCGAAGATGACGGCGGACGCGCCGGCGATGACGTCGGCGGGCAGCGGCGTCGAGCCGCTGGAGCCCTGCGTCTCGACGACGACCTCGACCCCGGCGCGCTCGCCGGCGGCCACGAGGGAGTCGGCGGCCATGTAGGTGTGGGCGATGCCCGTGGGGCACGCCGTCACGGCGACGATCCGGCGGGCGCCGGTGGCCGTCGCGGCCGGCTTCTGCTGGTCGACCGTCGCGGCGGCGTCGGCGGCCACGGCGCCCGAGACGCCGGCGGGGGCGGCGGCGCCCGCGGCGGCACCCGCCGCCGTCGTGGCGGACGGCGTCGTCGGGGCGGGCGCGAGCACGCCGTCGACGAGGGCGACGACGTCCTCGGCCGTGCGCGCGTCGCGCAGCGAGGAGCGGAAGGCCGGCTTGACGAGCGCCCGGGCCAGCTTGCTCAGCAGCTTGAGGTGCGCGCTGCCCGCGCCCTCGGGCGCCGCGATGAGGAAGACGAGGTCGGCGGGCCCGTCCGGCGCGCCGAAGTCGACGGGGCGGGACAGCCGGGCGAAGGCCAGCGAGGCCTGCGACACCGACGCGGTGCGGGCGTGCGGGATGGCGATGCCGTCCGGCAGGCCGGTCGGCGAGCTCGCCTCGCGGGCGAGCGCGGCCTCGGCGAGGCCGTCGGCCCCGCCCGGTCCGGCGGTGCGGCCGGCGTCGCCGACGAGCGCGGACAAGCGGCGGACGACGTCCTCGCTCGTCGCGCCGAGGTCGGCGTCGAGCGCGACGAGGCGGGGGACGAGGAGGTCCTCGCCGCCCGCGCTCGTGGCGCCGGTCTCCGTGGTGCTCTGGCTCATGGCTGCCTCTCGGTCGTCGACGACCCGCGGGTCCTCGGTCGGGCGGTGCAGGGGGCTGCGGTGCAGGGGGTGCGGCGGTGCTGGGCGGTGCGGTGCGGGGGTCAGGACGCGGGCGCGACCTCGAGCGGGCGCACCTCGACGAGCTCGGGGTGCACCTGGTCCGGCCCGGGGAGGGCGGACCCGGGGAGCGCCGCCGCGGCCGAGCCGGCGGCGACGGCGGCGCGCAGCCGCTCGGCCGGCGGCAGGCCGGCGAGGTCGGCGAGCACGTAGCCGGCGAGCGCCGAGTCCCCGGCGCCGACGGTGCTGCGGGGCGTGACGGGCGGCGGGAGCGCCGACCAGGCGCCCTCGGCGGTGACGAGGACGGCGCCGCGGGCGCCGAGCGTCACGAGCACGGCGCCGACGCCGCGGTCCACGAGGGCGCGGGCGGCGCGCGCGGCGGCGGCGGGGTCGGCCTCGAGCGCGTCGCCGTCCTCCCCCGTCAGCTCGCCGAGCTCCTCGCCGTTGGGCTTGACGACGTCCGGCGCGGCGGCCGGGTCGGCGTCGGGCCCGAGCAGCGCGGCGAGCGCCGGCCCCGACGTGTCGACGGCGACGGCGCAGCCGGCGGCGCGCAGCGGCGCGACGAGCGCGGCGTAGAGGTCGGCCGGGGCGCCCGGCGGCAGCGAGCCGGACAGGACGGCCCACGTGGCACCGGGGCCCCCGGCGTCGGGCCGGGCCGCGGCGACGACGGCGCCCGTGAGCGCCCGGGCGCCGTCCGCGGAGAGCGCGGGCCCGGCCTCGTTGATCTTCGTCGTCGTGCCGTCGGGCTCGGTGACGGCCGTGTTCGTCCGCACCGGGCCCCCGGCGGGCACGGGCCGCGCGGGCAGGCCGACGGCGGCGAGCGCCGCGAGGAAGGGGTCGCCCTCGTCCGCCGGCAGCACGGCGAGCACGCGCCGGCCGGCGGCCGCGACGACCCGGGCGACGTTGACGCCCTTGCCGCCCGGCTCGACGACCGACGACGTCACGCGCTGCACCGCGCCGCGGCGCAGCGGCGCCCCGAGGCCCACGGTGCGGTCGAGGCTGGGGTTGGCGGTGAGCGTCACCACGTCGGGGGCGCTCACGCGACGGCCCGGGCCGCGGCCGGGGCCACGACGACGTCGACGTCGGCCGCGGCGAGCGCGGCGGCGAGCGCGCGCCCGGAGGCGGTGCGCGCGTCGGCGGGGTGGGTGTCGGTCACGAGCACGTCGACCTCCTCGAGGCGGGCGAAGCGGTGCAGGTCCTCGCGGCCGGCCTTGCCGGCGTCCGCGAGCACGACGACGCGGCGGGCGCACGCGACGAGCGCGCGCTTGACCGCCGCCTCCTCCGGGTCGGGCGTCGTCAGCCCGTCCGGGGAGAGCGCGTTGGTGCCGAGCACGGCGACGTCGACCCGAAGGTCGCCGAGGGCGCGCACGGCCTCGACGCCGACGGCCGCCTGGGTCGCGGTGCGCACGCGGCCGCCCACGAGCTGCAGCTCCACGCCGGGCACCCCGACGAGACGCGCCGCGAGGGGCACCGCGTGGGTGACGACGACGAGGGCGGCGCCGTGGCCCGCCGGGGCGAGCGCGCCGGGGGTGGTGGCGAGCAGGGCGGCGAGGCGGCCCGTCGTCGTCCCGGCGTCGAGCGCGAGGCTGGCGGTGCCGGGCGCGAGCTGGCCGAGCGCCGCGGCGGCGATGCGGTCCTTCGCGGCGCCGGCGACGTGGTCGCGCTCCTCGACCCGGGTCTCGGGGAGGGCGAGCGAGGCCGCCGAGACGGCACCGCCGTGGACACGGCGGACGGCGCCCGCGCGCTCGAGGGCGGCGAGGTCACGACGCACGGTCTCGGTGGTGACGCCGTGCTCGGCCGCCAGCTCGGCGACGGAGACACGGGCCTCGCGACCCACACGGGTCGCGATGGCCGCCTGGCGCTCGGGTGCGTACACGGCTCACTCCCTCGTGAGTCGACGGCGGGGCGTCAGCGCCCCGTCGTGGTGTGGCTCTGCGTGGGCTTGTGCCCGCTCAGATGTTGCGGTGGTTGGTTCTACGCCCGGATCGGTTGACATGTCAAGAGGTCGCTCCCTACGGTCTGCCCGCGCACCAGCGCCGGCCGGAGGACGGCCGGAGCGGGGGCGGAGCCGGACCGGCGGGCGTAGCGTCGGCCACCGCGGCCCCGGCCCCGGGTGCGGCACCCCCAGCGGCGCGGGCGCGAGGCCCGCTCCGTCGACGCCGACGGGAGCCCCCATGAGCGCCACGAGCACGAGCACCGCCCCCGCCGGCCCCGACGCCGGCGCCGCCCTGCGGGGAACCCCCGTCGTCCCCGGCCTCGCCGTGGGCCCCGTGGTCCGCCCCGCCCTTCGGGTCCGGCTGCCGCAGGTCCCCGCGGACGGCGGGGCGGGCGTCGTCCCGGAGGACGAGCGCGACGCCGAGCTCGAGCGCGCCCGCGCCGCGGCGGCCACGGTCGCGGAGCGGCTCTCGGCCCGCGCCGCCGCGGCCACGGGGGACGCCGCCGCCGTGCTCGGGGCCACGGCGCAGCTGGCCGCCGACCGCGGCCTGCTCTCCGAGGTCCGCAAGCGCACCCGCGCCGGCGCCACGGCCGACGTCGCCGTCGTCGCCGCCTCCGAGCGCTTCGCCGACCTCCTCGCCGCCATGGGCGGGCTCATGGCCGAGCGGGTCACCGACCTCCACGACGTGCGCGACCGCGTCGTCGCCGTCCTCACCGGCCAGCCCGAGCCCGGCGTCCCGCGGCCGGACGTCCCGTCCGTGCTCGTCGCCGAGGACCTGGCCCCCGCGGACACGGCGGGCCTCGACCCGGCGCGCGTCGTGGCGCTCGTCACCCGCGGGGGCGGCCCCACCGGCCACACCGCGATCATCGCCCGCCAGCTCGGCATGCCCTGCGTCGTCGCCACGGCCGGCGCCGAGACGCTCGAGGTGGGCGAGACCGTCCTCGTCGACGGCGGGACCGGGGTGCTCGAGCGGCGGCCCGACGAGGCCGCCGCCGCCGCGCGGGTCGAGGCCGACCGTGCCGAGCGGGCCGCCGCCGCCACGTGGGCCGGCCCCGGCCGCCTCGCCGACGGGACGCCCGTCGCCGTCCTCGCCAACGTCGCGGACGGCGGCGCCGCGGCCACGGCCGCCGCCGGGCCCGCCGAGGGCGTCGGCCTCTTCCGCACCGAGCTCTGCTTCCTCGGCACGGCCGTCGAGCCCGACGTCGAGGCCCAGGCCGGCGTCTACGTCGAGGTCCTCGCGCCCTTCGCCGAGCGAGCCCGCGCCGCCGGCGGCCCGGGCGACGGCACCGACGTCAAGGTCGTGCTGCGCACCCTCGACGCCGGCTCCGACAAGCCCATCGCCTACGCGACGCCCGCCGAGGAGGAGAACCCGGCGCTGGGCGTCCGCGGCCTCCGCGTGGTCCGCCGCGACGCCGGTCTGCTCGAGCGCCAGCTCGACGCCGTCGCCCTCGCGGCCGACCGGACCGGCCTGCGGCCCTGGGTCATGGCGCCGATGGTCGCCACCGAGGCCGAGGCCCGGGACTTCGCCGCCGCCGTCCGCGCCCGGGGGCTCGTGCCGGGCGTCATGGTCGAGGTGCCCGCCGCGGCCCTGCTCGCCGCCCGGATGCTCGCCCACGTCGACTTCCTGTCGATCGGGACCAACGACCTCACCCAGTACACGCTGGCGGCGGACCGGCTCTCGGCCGACCTCGCCGACCTCAACGACCCGTGGCAGCCCGCCGTCCTCGCGCTCGTCGCGACGACGGGCCTCGCGGGGCAGCGCGCCGGCAAGCCCGTCGGCGTCTGCGGCGAGGCGGCGGCCGACCCGCTGCTCGCGTGCGTCCTCGTCGGCCTCGGCGTCACGTCGCTCTCCGCGGCCTCCGCGGCCGTCCCCGCCGTCGGGGCGCGCCTGGCGACCGTCACGCTCGAGCAGTGCCGGGCGGCGGCGGCGGCGGCCCTCGACGCCGCCGACCCCGCAGCCGCGCGGGACGCGGCGGCGGCCGCCCTCGGCTGACCGCGCCGCCGGGACGCCGACCGCCCCCGGGGGCCGTCAGCGCGGGACGAGGTGGACGACGACCGCCCGGTGGTCGGTCGCGCCGACCGTGAGCACGGACGCCGCCACCGGGTCCCAGACGCGGGCGTCGACGAGGACGTGGTCGATGACGCCGCCCAGCAGCGGCGGCAGCGAGGTGGGCCACGTGCCGACCCCGCCGGCGCCCGCCTCCTCGGCGGCGCTGACGCACGGGGCGAGGTCGCGCAGCGGTGCGTGGTCGAGCGTGGCGTTGTAGTCGCCCGCCACGACGGCGCCCGGCGTCGTCCGGCACACGTCGGCCGCCACGGCGGCCTGCTCGGCCCACCGGTCCATCGGGAAGGGGCCGAAGGGCGGCGGGATGGGCGGCGGCGGGTGGACCGCCGCGAGCACCGGCCCGTCGCCCTCGACGGGCCCGACGACGACGGCGCCGAGCTCGAGCGCCGGCCCGGGCACCGTCTCGTGCGCGCCGAGGCGCGGGGCGACGAGGAGGCTCGTCGCCGCGATGGCCCGGTCGTCGGCCTGCGTCGTGAAGGCCTCGTAGACCTGGCCGGTCCGCGCGGCGACGGCGTCGACGACGTCCTGCGCCAGCGCGGCCGAGGTCTCCGGCATGGCGACGACGTCCGCCCGCGTCGTGACGACGGCGTCGGCCACCTCCTCGCCCGTCACCCCGTCCACCTGCGCGTTGAGCGTCATGACGACGAGCCCCTCCCCCGTCGCGCCGCCGGGCGCGGGGGCGGGCCCGCCCGGGTCGACGCCCCGGCCGACGAGCACGCCGAGGTGCACGGCGGCGCAGCCGGTCGCGACGACGGCGAGGACGGCGGGGGCCCCCCAGGCGGGCAGGCGGCCGCCGCCGGGGACGCCGCCGTCGGACGCCCGGGCGCCGCGACGGCCGAGGAGCGCGGCCGCGCCGGCGGCGAGGAGGGCGAGCACGACGAGCGCCACCGCGCTGAGGCCGCGCAGCGCGACGGCGTGCGCCAGCACCGGGACCGTCGACAGCCCGAGGACGGCGGGCGCCGTCGAGACGACCGCGAGGAGGGCCAGGAGCGCCGCGACCACGACGACGAGGGGTCCGAGGACGCGCTGGCTCACGCGCGGACCCTGGCACGCGCGGCGGCCGGGAGCGGGCGGCGCGCGGGCGGGGCACCCGGTCGGGGCGACCGCCCCGCCCGGCGTGCCCCGTCCCGCCCGACGTGTCCTGCGGCCGGGCGCGTCGTCAGGCGGTGACGCGCACCACCAGGGCGGCGACGTCGTCGGGGACGCGGCCGTCGTCGTCGCCGTCGCCCGCGAGGTCGTGGACGAGCCCGTCGAGCAGGTCGGAGAGGGGCTGCCCCGAGCGCTCGGTGGCCGAGCGCTCGAGGTCGTGCAGCGAGTCGCTGATCGAGCGGTCCCGCCGCTCGACGAGTCCGTCGGAGTAGAGCAGCACGCCCGCCCCCTCGGGCAGGTCGACGACGTGCTCGTGCCGCTCGACGGACGGCATGACGCCGAGCGGCACCCCGCCCGGGCGCAGGAGCAGCTCGGCGGTGCCGCCGGGGTGCAGCAGCAGCGGCGGCAGGTGGCCGGCGCTGCTCCAGCGCAGGCGACGGCGTCCGGTGGCCGACCGCTCGACGCGGGCGACGACGCACGTGGCCATCGTCTGCAGGCCGAGACCCGCCATCGCCCGGTCCACGCGGTCGAGCACGGCCGCCGGCCCGTCGTGGGGGAAGGACCAGGCGGTCGTCCGGACCATGGCGCGCAGCTGGCCCATCGCGCCGGCCGCGCGGGCGTCGTGGCCCATGACGTCGCCGAGGACGAGGACCGCGGGCACGACCGACCCCTCGGGCCCGACGGGCAGGCCGCGGCGGTCCGGCACGACGACGTCGCACCAGTCGCCGCCCACGGGGTCGGAGTCGGCCAGCGGCGTCGAGAGGACGCGCACCTCGAGACCGCGCGGGGAGACGACGGGCGCGACCATCGCGTCCTGCAGGGAGCGCGTGACCTGCCGCCGCTCCTCGAGGACCTGGCGCAGCGACAGCTCGGACGACGCCGCGGCGGCGAGGTCGTCGAGGAGCATGAGCTCCTCGTCGGTCCACGAGCGGGCGACCTTGTCGACGGCGCACACCGCGCCCGCGACCCGGCCGTCCGCGCCCCGGACGGGGGACCCGGCGTAGGCGACGACGCCGTCGGCCGCCTCGACGACCTCGGCGAGCTCGAGGACCTTCCGCACGTCCTCCCAGGCCATCGGCATGCCGGAGCGCACGACGGTCTGGCAGAAGGACTCCCGGAGGTCGAAGCGGCGGCTCTCCTGCACCTCGGGGCGGATGCCGACCCCGCCGGGGGCCACCTGCTCCTCCACGCTGACGAACGTGACCAGCGCCATGGGCACGTGGAGCTGCGCCTGGGCGAGCCGGGCGAGCCGGTCGAAGGCCTCGTCGGGCGCTGCGGGCAGCGGCGTGGACGCCGGCAGGTCGCCCGCGGGCTGCGGCCTGGACCGGGCGAGGGGTGGTGCGGGCATGACCTCGTACATCGGGACTCCTGCCAACCGTGTCGCTGAGGTACTCACAGTGATGCTAACCACGGAACGTGGTCGACACCGGGAAATCCGGAGGTCACCCGGACGGCCCAGCGGCCGACCGATGAGCATCCCCGGCGGCGCCGGTCCACCGGGGGTGCGGGGCGCCCGGCCCCGCCGCCGACGTCGGAGGACCCCGTGGCCACCCAGATCTTCGTCAACCTGCCCGTGAGCGACCTCGAGCGGTCCGTCGCCTTCTACGAGGCCGTGGGCTTCCGCGTCGAGGAGCACATGCGCGACGAGCACGCCGTCGGGATGGTCGTCGACGAGGGCATCTGGCTGATGCTCCTCACCCACCCCTTCTTCTTGCGCTTCACGACGAAGCCCGTCGCCGACGCGGCCGCGGCCACAGAGGTCATCACCGCCGTCTCCGCCGAGAGCCCCGGGGCCGTCGACGCGATGGCCGACCGCGCCGCCGCGGCGGGCGGGACGCCCTTCGACTACGCGATGGAGATGCCGGGCATGCACGGCCGCTCCTTCGCCGACCCGGACGGCCACCAGTGGGAGGTCATCCACACCGACCCGTCCTTCTTCGGCGGCTGACCGCCGGGCGGTCCCGGGCCGTCCCGGTGCCGGCCCGGCGAGGACCTTCCGTCGCCCGGGGCACCTGGCTACGGTCGCGACCATGGCGCAGGCGACGACGGACGTCCCGCGGACGTACGGCCCCGAGGACCTCGAGCACTTCCGGCGCGAGCTGACCGGCTACTGCTACCGGCTGCTGGGGTCGGCGGCCGACGCCGAGGACGCCGTCCAGGCGACGATGCTCCGCGCGTGGAAGGCGCTGGGGCGCTTCGACGGCCGCTCGAGCCTGCGGACCTGGCTGTACCGCATCGCCTCCAACGTCTGCTTCGACGAGATGGCCGGCGCCAGGCGGCGCGCCCTCCCGGTCGACGTCTCCGCCGGCCCGTCCGAGCCGGTCGCGTCCTCCCTCGGGCGCCCGCTCGAGGACGCCGTCTGGCTCACCCCCGTCGCGGACGCCCGCGTCCTGCCCGACGGCGACCCGGCCGACGTCGCCGTCGCCCGCGAGTCGGTCCGCCTCGCCTTCGTCGCGGTGCTGCAGCACCTCCCCCCGCGGCAGCGGGCCGTCCTCGTGCTGCGCGAGGTGCTGCGGTGGAGCGCCGACGAGGTGGCCGACCTCCTCGGCAGCACGACGGCGTCCGTCAACAGCGCCCTCCAGCGGGCCCGCGCCACGCTGGCCGAGCGCGGCCCCCGGCCGGGCGGCGCCCTCGACGCCCTCTCGGCCGAGCACGCCCTCCTCCTCCAGCGCTACGTCGCGGCCTTCGAGGCCTACGACATGGAGGCCCTCGCGCAGCTGCTGCACGCCGACGTCGTCCAGTCGATGCCGCCGTACGCCCTCTGGCTGCGGGGGTCCGACGACGTCGTCGCGTGGCACGTCGGCCCCGGCGCCGCCTGCCGCGGCTCCCGGCTCGTGCCCGTGCGCGCCAACGGCAGCCCCGCGCTCGTCCAGTACAAGCCGTCCGGGGAGCCGGGCGTCCTGCGCTTCTGGGCGCTGCACGTCCTGCGCGCCGACGGCGACCGGGTCGCCGAGATCACCAACTTCCTCGACCCGCGGCTGCCCGCCCTCTTCGGTCTCCCCGACACCGTGCCCGCGCGCGGCCCGCTGCCCACGGCGGGCTGACGCCCCGCTCCCGGGCCGCGACGCGGGCTCAGGCGAGGGCGCGCAGCGCCTCGGCGTCGTCCTCGCGCCGCTCGGCGTCCTCCAGCGCCCCGACGAGGGCGCCGAGGAGCCGGCGCAGCGCCGTGACGACCGCACCGGCGCCCTCGCGCTGGAGCGCCGTCGGCACCTCCGCCGCGGCCACGGCGTCGGACAGCCGGCGGACCGCCGCCCGCACCTCGTCGACGTCCTCCCCCCTCGGCCGGTCGACCTGCGCGAGCGGGCGGACGGCGGTCGCGCACGCCCGAAGGGCCTCGGCCGTGGGCGCGCGCAGGGGCTCGACGACGGCCACGTGCTCCCCGCCGACGACGCCCGTGTCGAGGAGGAGGTCGGTGAGGTCGCTCGTCCGGGTCGCGACGGCGTCGAGCACGAGGGCCTCGCCGCGCTGCCGGTCGACGACGCCGCGCTCGCGCGACGCGCGGGCGTTCGCGCGCAGCGAGCGGCGGACGTCCGTGCTGCTGGCGCGCACCGTCGCGAGCACCGGCTCGAGGGAGCGCGCCCGCTCGCGCCACTGCGCGACCGGCGGCGGCTCGTCGGCCTCGACGCCGTCGGCGAGGTCGCGGAGCTGGTCCGCGAGCGTCGTCGCCAGCCGGGCGATGGCGCGGGTGGACTGGGCCAGCGGCACGGTGGGCAGGAGCATCGCCACGACGACGGCGACCGCCGCGCCCATGAGCGTCAGCGCGCTGTAGGCGGTGACGTAGGTGATCGGGTCCTGCGCGCCGATGACGAGGACGAAGAGGGCGGCCATCGGCACCCAGCTGCGCTGGTCGCCGAAGACCCGGAGCCCGGCCACGAGGACGCCCACGCCGACGACGACGGGCACGAGCACGGCCCCCGCGGGCACGAGGGCGTCCGCCGTCAGCGCGAGGACGGCGCCGGCGATGATCCCGAGCACGCTGCGCAGGGACTCGGCCACCGAGCCCTGGATGCTCGGGTACGTCGCGACGACGGCGCCGAGCGGGGCGTAGTAGGGGTACGTCTCGGCCGCGTCGAGGGGCAGCACCGAGGCGATCTGCCAGGCGATCGCGGCCGACAGCGCCGCCTTGAGCGCCATCTCCACCCGCGGCCACCGTCCGATGACGGCGAGCCGCGCCACCCGTCGGGGGTTCCTCGCCGCCGCCCGCGCCCGGCGGGCCTCCCGCCGTGCCCGTGCCTCCGCCCGTGCCCGGACCGCCTGCGGCCCGTGGCCGTCCTCCTGCGTCACCGCTCGACCCTCGCAGCCGGGGCGGGTCCCGTCGCGGTGGGGCGGTCGCGGTGGCCGGTCGCGGTGGCCGGTCGCGGTGGCCCGGTCCCGTCACGCGCGGTGTCGGTCCCCCCGCCTAGCGTGACGGCGGTCGCGCCACGGGGGCGCCGCCGCGGCGGAGGGGGTGGTCGGTGAGCACGAGGTCCCCGCTGCGGCCGCCGGCCGTCGGCCACCTCGCCTGCCGGCGCGAGGGCGCGCAGCACGTGCTCGACCTCTCCGGCTGCCGGTGGGTCGACCCGGCGCACCTCGCGGGGGCGGCCGCCGTCGCCGCCCGGCACGCCGCCGCCGGCAGCCCGCTCCGGGTCGTGGGGCCCGTCCGCCCCGACCAGCGGCGCTACGCCGCCCGCATGCACCTCGGCCGGGTGCTCGACGACCTCGGCGTCCCCCACGACCTGCCCGACGACGTGCCCGAGCGGGACCGGACGCTCGACCTCCTCGAGGTGCGCCGCGTCGTCGGCGAGGACGACGCCGTCGCGCTGGCCGTCCTCGTCCACGGCCGGACGGCGACGACCGACCCGGAGGCGGCCGCCGCGCTGCACACCGGCGTGGCCGAGGTGGCGCAGAACGTCGCGGACCACGCCGGCGCCACGGGCTACGTCGCCGCGCAGGTGCTGCCGTCCGCCGGGCTCGTCCGCTTCGCCGTGGCCGACGGCGGGCTCGGCCTGCGCTGCACCCTGGCCGACCGCGGGGCCCGCGGGCACCGGCACGCGCTGCACCTCGCGCTCGACGGCACCTCGCGCCTGCCCGACCCCACCCGCGGGGCGGGCCTCGTCGGCGTCGTCCGCGAGGTCACCCGGCTGCGCGGCTCGCTGTACCTCGCGTCCGGCTCGGCCGCCGTGCGCGTCACGGGCGCCGGGCGGCACGTGCGGGCGGACAGCGCCCTGCGGACCCCCTTCGCCGGGACCCTCGTCGAGGGGGTCGTGGGCGTGCGCGGGGCGGCACGGCCGGACGCCGGGACGGGTGGTCCCGGCCCCGCCGCCCCGCCGGGGCGGGCCCCCGGGCGTACGGTGGGCACCCACGCCGGCCGCGGCCCACGGCCGGACCGGACCCGCGGGGAGGCGCCGTGATCATCGAGCTGCCGAGCATGGTGGCCGGTCGCGCCCTGGCCGACGCGCTCGTGGACCGCCTCGACGGCGACCTCGCCGGCGCCGTCGTCGTCCTCGACTGCCGCCACCTCGTCACGGGCAGCCCGTCCTTCGCCGCCCGGGTCGTCGCCCGGGTCCTCGGCGGCGGGGCGGCCGAGCTCCGCGTCGACGCCGCGCCCGCGGCCTTCGTCGCCGACCTGCGAGACGCCGCCGGGCGGCTCGGTGCCGCCGACCGGCTCGTCGTCCGGCAGGCCGCCGCCGCCTGACGCCCCGCCCGCCCGCTCAGGGCGTCGGCGGCCGCCCCGCCCGCAGCACCACGGCCACGGCCTCCTGCAGCGCGGCCCACGCCTCGAGCTCGTCCCGCGTCGTCACGTCCTCGTCGCCGAGGAAGGCGAAGCGGGCGCACCGCTGCCAGTGCCGGGTGGCCACGACGACGTCCCCCGACCCCACCCGCGCCAGCCGGACGTCCAGGCGGCCGTCCGCGTCGGACTGCGCCGCCTCGAGGTCCGGCGGCGTGACGACGACGACGTGCGTCGACGCGGGACCCGCCGGCGCCGCCGTCGCGATGGCCGTGCCCGTGGCCCGCAGCGCCGAGCGCACGAGCAGGGCCGCGTCCTGCAGGTCGAGCAGCGCCGCGCGCTCGCGCTCGTGGGCCCGCGCGCGCCGCTCCCGCCGGGCGGTGAGCAGCTGGGCGACGACGACGGCCACGACGGCCGCGGCGGCCGTGATGACGGCGGCGACGACCGCCGACGCGTCCTCCACGCGGACCTCCTCGCACCCGGCACGGGCACCGGTGCCCGTGCGCCCCATCCTGACCCGTCCGGGTGACATCGGGGCGGCGCGCGCGGCGGACGGGTGACGTCGCCCGACGCCGTCCGGGGCGACGGCGCCCGCTGCCGACGGGACGGTCATGCCGTCCCCCCGCGCCGCCGCCCGACGGCTGCTCAGCCACCTGCCGCACGGCCGGATGCTCCCGGACCGGGTGTGGGAGAGCCGGCACCGCCTCGTCGTCCGCGTCGCGGTCGTCCAGGCGCTGCTGCTCGGGGTCGCGAGCGGGGTCTCGGCCGCGGTGCGCGGCGCCGCCGGCACGACGGGGGCCCCGGTCGCCGTCGTCCACGGGCACCTCGCCGCGCCCGGGGCGGGCGCGGCCGTGGTCGCCGTCGTCGTCGCGGGCGCCGTCCTGCTGCCGCTGGCCCTGGCCGGCTACCGCTTCTCCCGGCCCGTCCGCGCCGTCGCGGCGACGACGAGCCTCATGGTCGCCTCGATGGTGCTCGTGCACCTCACCGGCGGCCTGACCGAGGCCCACTTCCACTTCTTCGTCATGGTCGGGCTCGCGGCGCTCTACCAGGACTGGGCCCCCTTCGGCGCCGCCATCGTCCTCGTGCTCGCCCACCACGTCGGGGCGGGCGTGCTCCTGTCCCCCGCCATGGTCTTCAGCGACCCCGAGGCGCACGCCCACCCGGTCGTGTGGGCGGCGGTCCACGCCACCGCGGTGCTCGCCCTGTCCGGCACCTACCTCGCCTCGTGGCGGCTCCACGAGCAGCAGGGCCTGCGCGACGCCCTCACCGGCCTCGGCAACCGCGTCCTCCTCCACGAGCTCGTGGCCCGGCACGTCCAGCGCGAGACGCCCGTCTCCGTGCTCTACCTCGACCTCGACGGCTTCAAGGGCGTCAACGACACCTACGGGCACGCCGCCGGCGACGGTCTCCTCCGGGCCGTGGCCGACCGCCTGCGCTCCTCGGTGCGCCCCGGCGACGTCGTCGTGCGCCTCGGCGGCGACGAGTTCGCCGTCGCGGTGCCGGCCGGCACGGACGCCGGCGAGATCGTCGCCCGCCGCGTGCTCGAGGCCCTCCGCGAGCCGGTCGTCGTCGACGGCCGCGCGCTGGTCGTGCGCGCGAGCATCGGCGTCGCCGGCTGCACGCCCGCCGTCGACGGCGCCCCGTGCGAGCACCGGGCCGACGTCGAGGAGGTGCTCCAGGAGGCCGACATGGCGATGTACACGGCCAAGAGCGCCGGCGGCGCCCAGGTCGCCGTCTTCACCCGCGGCCTCGCCGACCGGGCGCGCCGCGCGGCCGGCCTCGCCGTCGACCTCGCCGACGCCGTCCGCCCGGGCGCCGACCTCGGCGCCTCGTTCCGCGTCCACTTCCAGGCCCTCGTCGACCTCACCACCGGCGAGGTGTCCGGCTTCGAGGCGCTCGTCCGCTGGCAGCACCCCGAGCACGGCCTCGTGCCGCCGCTGGAGTTCGTGCCGCTGGCGGAGGAGTCGGGCGCCGTCGTGCCGCTCGGCGCCTGGGTGCTCGAGGAGGCCGCCGCCCGCGCGGTCGCCCTGGCGGCCGAGGCCGGCCGGCCGCTCGGCATGTCCGTCAACGTCTCCCCGCGCCAGCTCGAGGACCCGGCCTTCGTCGCGACCGTCGAGGGCGTCCTCGACCGGACCGGCCTGGAGCCGCGCCGCCTCGTCCTCGAGGTGACCGAGAGCTCGCTCGTCGCCGACGTCGACGCGACCGTCGCCCGCCTGCAGGCGCTGCGGGACCTCGGCGTCCGCATCGCCATCGACGACTTCGGCACCGGCTACTCCAGCCTGGCCTACCTGCGCTCGCTGCCCGCCGACATCATCAAGGTCGACCGCAGCTTCGTGGAGGACCTCGAGGGCGGCGGCACCGCCATGACGCTCGTCTCCTCGGTCGTCGAGCTCGCCGCCTCGCTCGACCTCGTCGTCGTCGCCGAGGGCGTGGAGCAGCCGGGCCAGGCCCAGGTGCTCACGGCGCTCGGGTGCGGCTACGCGCAGGGCTACCTCTACGCGCGCCCGACGGCGGAGCCCGTCGTCACGGGCGCCGCCGTGCCCGTCGTGCCGGCGCAGGCCACGGCGCCGGCCGTCGAGCAGGCGCCGACGGTCGCCACCGCCTGACGCGGACGACCGCCTGGCACGACGACCGCCGCCCGTCCCGGGCGGGACGGACGGCGGTCGCCCGCTCGCGCGGGGCGTGCGGGGGCGTGCGGGTCAGAGCGGCCCGTACGTCATCTCCGGCTCGGCCATCTCGAGGTCGGCCGTCGCCTGGATGAGCGCGAGCAGCTCGGGGTCGAGCCCCGGCGCGAACTCCTCGGGCCGCTCGTCGGCGATGGTGAGCGGCGCGCCCTCGGGCGCCTGCTCGGTCGCGTCCAGCTGCGTGCCGTCGTTGGACGGCGAGGCGCCGCGGTAGATCTTCGCCGCCTCGGACGCCCCCGTGAGGTCGAACGTGTACTGCTTGCTCTGCCAGCCGAGGTCGACCATCTTCTTGACCTCGGGGAACTGCTCGGCGTTCGTCTTGGGGATCGGCAGGACCTTCTTCCAGTCCACCCCGAGGGTCTCCAGCGCCTTCGCGTAGCCGTTCTCGTGCGCCTGGTCGCGGACGATGAGGTACGAGACCGTCGAGCGCAGCGCCTTGTTGGCCGACATCTCGTAGATCCGGCACTTCTGCAGGCGGCCGGTCGACTCGAGCATGAGGTTGTAGAGCAGGTCGAGCACGAGGTTGCCCGAGTTGTAGACGTAGCTGCCGCTCCACGGGTTGCCGGCCGCGTCGACGGGCAGCGCGCCCTGGGCGCCCACGAGGTAGTGGTGGATGTTGCCCTCGGTCAGCGCGCTCGCGAGCGGTGTCGCCCCGCCCGCGCCCGGGCTGTCGATCGGGTCCGTGCTCTTGCCCTGGTAGCGCGGCGAGCCGTCGGTGAGACGGGCGATGGTCGTCCCGATGAGCTCGACGTGGCTGATCTCCTCGGTGCCGATGCCCTGGAGGAGGTCCTTGTAGGGCTTGGCGGCCTTGCCGCGGAAGTTCATCGACTGGAACAGGTACTGCATCATCGTGCGCATCTCGCCGAACTGGCCGCCGAGGCCCTCCTGGAGGGCGTTGGCCGCCGCGGGGTCCGGCTCGTCGTCGGCGATCTCGTGGATGAGCTTCTGCGCGTGCAGGTACATGAGGGGTCCTCACGTCGGGCCCCGGCCGCGCGGTCTGCAGCCGTGGGAGCTGCCCTCACCCTGCGGGGCGCCCGCCGGGGCCGCACCCGGGGACGCCGGGCCCCCGGCGGGCGCGGCCGGTCAGCGGCGCCGCACCGGCTCCAGCACGTCGAGCCCGACGAAGGGCCGCAGCGCCTCCGGCACGACGACGGACCCGTCGGCCTGCTGGTGGTTCTCCAGCAGCGCGACGAGCCAGCGCGTCGTCGCCAGCGTGCCGTTGAGGGTGGCGACCGGCGTCGTCGAGCCGTCGGCCGTGCGCTCGCGGATGCCGAGGCGGCGGGCCTGGAAGGTCGTGCAGGACGACGTCGACGTGAGCTCGCGGTAGCGGCCCTGGGTCGGCACCCACGCCTCGCAGTCGTACTTGCGGGCCGCGCTCGTGCCGAGGTCGCCCGCCGCGATGTGGAGGACCTGGTACGGCAGCCCCATCGCGTCGAGCACCTCGCGCTCCCACGCCAGCAGGCGCAGGTGCTCGGCGTCGGCGTCGGCGGCGGTGACGTAGCTGAACATCTCCACCTTGGTGAACTGGTGGACGCGGATGATGCCGCGGGTGTCCTTGCCGTGGCTGCCCGCCTCGCGGCGGTAGCAGGTGGACCAGCCGGCGTAGCGGAGCGGGCCGTCGGAGAGGTCGAGGATCTCGTCGGCGTGGAAGCCGGCCAGCGGCACCTCGGAGGTGCCGACGAGGTAGAGGTCGTCGTCGGCCAGCCGGTAGACCTCGTCGGCGTGCGCGCCGAGGAAGCCGGTGCCGCCCATGACCTCCGGCGTGACGAGGGTCGGCGGGACGACGGGGACGAAGCCCCACGCCACGGCGCGGCTCATCGCGTACTGCATGAGGCCCAGCTCGAGGCGCGCGCCGGCGCCGACGAGGAAGGGGAAGCGGGCGCCCGACACCTTGGCGCCGCGCGCCATGTCGATGCCGCCGAGCAGCTCGCCGAGCTCGAGGTGGTCGCGCGGGGCGAAGCCCTCGGCCGCGAAGTCGCGCGGGGCGCCGACCGTCTCGAGGACGACGCTGTCGTCCTCGCCGCCCGGCGGGACGCCGTCGCCGACGAGGTTGGCCACCGAGCGCAGGAGCCGCTCGACCTCCGCCTCCGCTTCGGCCGCCTCCGCCTGCAGCTCCTTGACCCGGCCGGAGAGGTCCTTGGCAGCGGCGACGAGCGCCTGCTTCTCCTCGCCGCGGGCCTGCGCGACCTGCTTGCCGTGCGCCTTCTGCTCCGCACGGGCCCGCTCGAAGCCCGACAGGGCGGAGCGGCGGCGGTCGTCCGCGGCGACGACGGCGTCGACCACGCCCTCGTCCTCGCCCCGCAGCCGCTGGCTGGCGCGGACGGCGTCGGGGTCGGCACGGAGGGCGCGCAGGTCGATCACGCGGCGAGGCTACCGGCGCCCCGGCCGCGGCCCGGCGGCCCGCGCGCCCCGTCCGGCCCGGCCCCACCTGCCGTGCGGGCGCGTCCCCACTACCGTCTGCCGCATGATCTCCGGAGTCAGCGACGTCGCGGCCACCACGGGCCGGCTGCCCCTGGACAGCCTCCAGTTCGGCCTGCTCGCCGTCGCCCTGCTCGTCGTCGTCGTCGTGGTCTCCGTCGCCTCCGGCCCCCGCGGCCGGAAGGCCATCCCCGCGCTGCGCGCCGACGCGACCGCCGGCGTGCGCCGGGTCGACGAGGACTACCGCCACGTGCCGGGGCAGCTGGCGCCCCTCGAGCCGCAGGCCGTCGTCGTCGTCCAGCCGGTGAAGTACCCCGAGGGCTCCGCGGCCCGCCGCACCGTCGAGCGGGTGTTCGCCGAGCTCGACCTGCAGGCGCCGGTCTGGCTCGAGACCTCGGAGGAGGACCCCGGCGCCGGGCAGGCCCGCCGCGCGGCGTCCCTCGACCCGGAGGTCGTCCTCGTCCTCGGCGGCGACGGGACCGTGCGCTCCGTGGCCGCCGGCCTCGCCGGCACGAGCATCCCGCTGGGCCTGCTGCCCGGCGGCACGGGCAACCTCTTCGCCCGCCAGCTGAAGCTCGAGCTGAACGACCTGGCGCGCGCCACCCGCGAGGCCCTCACCGGCAAGGACAAGCGCGTCGACGTCGGCCGGGTGAGCCTCGACGGCGGCGAGGAGGACACCTTCCTCGTCATGGCGGGCGTCGGCTTCGACGCCGAGATGATGGCCGGCGCCCCCGCGGCCATCAAGGACCGCGTGGGCCCGCTCGCCTACGTCGTCTCCGGCGCGCGGCGCCTCCGCGGGCGCAGCATCCCGCTCACCATCCAGGTCGACGACGACGAGCCCGTGGAGGCGCGGGTCCGCATGGCCGTCGTCGGCAACTGCGGCACCCTCATCGGCGGCCTCATCCTCATCCCCGACGCCGAGGTGGACGACGGCAACCTCGACGTCCTCACCCTGTCCCCGCGGGGCCTCGCCGACTGGGTGAAGGTCGGCGTCCGGCTCGTCCTGCGCCGCCGCGACGACCGCGAGGAACCGTTCGAGCGGCAGGGCCGCCGGATCGTCATCACCTGCGAGGAGCCCCAGCAGGCGCAGATGGACGGGGACGTCATCGGCAAGGTGCGCGAGATTCGTCTCCACGTCGAGCCGGGCGCCCTCGTCATCCGCACCCCCGACGGCCGCGTGCCGCGGCGCGCGGACCGGCTCACGGCGGCGCTCCGGCGCTGACGGGCCACGCCCTCCGGACGACGACGGGGCGGCAGGTCGGCGACGCCGACCTGCCGCCCCGTCGCTCTGACCGGGAGTCGGGGGTCAGGCGGCCAGGCGGCACCAGACGGTCTTGCCCGTCCCGGGCGAGGCGGCGGGGCGCACGCCCCAGGCCGCGGCCAGCATGTCGACGAGGGCCATCCCGCGGCCGCCGAGGGCGTCCACACCCATCTCGCGCACGACCGGGGCGCCCGGGCCCATGTCCGTCACCTCGAGCTCGAGGCGCACGACGCGGCCCGTCGCGGAGTCGGCCGGCACCTCGACGCGGGAGACGCGGATGCGCACCGGCGGACGGCCGTGCTGGTACGCGTTGGCCACGAGCTCGCTCGTGAGGAGCTCGACGACGTCGCGGACGTCCTCCTCGACGCCGTCCTCCTCGCACCGGCGCAGCACCCAGTGCCGGGCGGCGGGGACCTCCGCGGGATCGGGGCCGAGCTCGAGCACGGGCACGGGGTCTCCACGGGCGACGAGGGCGGGTACTCGGGGTCACCTTCTTGACCGAGAGCGACGCTAGCGGACAGAGCGTCACCCCGGCCCCTCGGGGGCCCGAGAAGTTCTGACTGTCCCCTTCGTCACCCGGACGGCGGTGGATGGGTCGGCCGCTCAGCCGGCGACGCGGCGGCGCACGCGGCCGGCCGCGTCCCGGCCGGCGAGGGCGGTCATCGTGCCCCGCGGCGCCGTCGCCATGAGGGCCAGCTCCTCGGCGGGCGAGGTGGCGCCGTCGAGGAAGCGGAGGACGCGGTCGGCGGGGTTCCGGGCGAAGAGCCGGGGGAAGAAGGAGGGCCCCTCGAGGGCGCCCGAGGCCCACCCGCGCAGGACGAGGGAGTCCATCCAGCGGTGCCGCCGCGGGTAGGCCGGCGGCGGGAGCGGGTCGTCGCCGGCGACGAGCGCGGCGGCGACGGCGGCGCCCTGGCGCTGCAGCGCCGAGAACGTGTAGCCCGTCGACGCGCGCGTCGCCCCGCCCGCCGTCCCGAGCCGGCGGACGCGGTGGCCCGCCCGCGCGGTGCGGACGTCGTCGGCCATGGGGATGACGCCCTGCTCGACGTGGTCGACGGCGACGACGTCGACCCCCGCCGGTCCCGCGGACGCGCCGCCCCGCGGCCGCAGCCCGAGCAGACGGCGGTAGGCGTCGAGGCCCGCGACGTACCCGGCGTCGTCGAGGACGGCCGGCGAGAACTCCGTGTACTCGACGAGCGCCTCGCGGGGCCCGAGCGGCAGGCAGTACCCGAAGGACAGGCCGACGGCGGGCTGCGGCGTGCGCAGGTCCATGAGGACGGGCAGGTCCGGGTCGAAGGCGGGGGGCGCCGCCGGGTCGGTGCGGACGAGCTCGCCGCGGAAGTGCTGCAGCAGCGCGGTGGCCGGGGGCCGCAGCGGCGGCGCCGGACGGCTGTCGAGGACCCAGCGCGCCACGACGTCGCCACCGGGCGTCCGGACGAGCGCGCGGCCGCCGGGACCGGGCGCGCCGTCCTCGACCGCCGTGGCGGCGGGACGGCGCACCACGGCCAGGCGGCCCGCCCGGACGGCGTCCGCGACGTCCGCGTCGACGAGGGCGTAGAGGTCCTCGCCGCGGAGCATCCGGTAGCGCAGCGGCGCGACGTCGACCGTCAGCCGGGTGGCCGCCCCGGGACCGGGCGCGAGGACGTCGACGGCGCCCCAGCTGCGGACGACCGCCGGGGCGACGGCGGGCGCGTCCTCCCAGAAGCACCACGTCCGGTCCCGCGGGCGGGCGCCGTCCGGCCCGGGCGTGAGCCGGTCGACGTCGTCGACGAGCGCGACCCTCAGGGCGGCGCTCCCGCGCGGGGCCGTCCGCAGGGCCAGCGCCAGGTGGTGGAGGGCGACGAGGCCCGCGCCCCCGACCCCCACGAGGGCCACGTCGACGTCCTCGGGCCCGGTCGCGGCGCTCACGGCGCCATCCTCGCGGACGTCGTCCGGGGCGGGCGGCCCGGCCCTCGGGTCAGCGGCAGGTCATCGCCGGGGCGCCTCGCCGGGCTCGGTGCCGGTGGTGATGGGCACGCGGACGGCGTTGCCCCACTCGGTCCAGGAGCCGTCGTAGTTGCGGACCTTGTCGAAGCCGAGCAGGTGGGTGAGGACGAACCAGGTGTGGGAGGAGCGCTCCCCGATGCGGCAGTAGGCGATGACGTCGTCGCCGGGCTGAAGGCCCTTCTCGCCGGTGTAGATCGCCTCGAGCTCGGCGCGGCCCTTGAACCGGCCGTCCTC
>NZ_RJKN01000013.1 GCF_003751265.1 Pseudokineococcus lusitanus | reverse complement strand
GCCCGCCGGCTGGGGCGACCACGGCCAGCCGCTCGACTGCTCCTACCCCACCGCCGACATGGCCTGGCCCGGCGCGCTCTTGCTCATCAGCGCCGGGACGACGCCGCTGCACCACCGCGAAGTACCGCAGCCGTCACCGCCGACCCCGCCGGTCGTGGACGACCCGCCGCCCTTCTGACCGACGAGCTCGTCGGGCCGCCCAGGCGCCGGGGCATCACCCCGCCCGGTCGCCGGGGCGTCGGCCCGCCCAGTGCTCGGGTCGCCCGGGGCACTACCGCGCCACCGCGCCGACGACCGTGACCGCAGCCGCGACGGCGACCACCGAGCGCCTCAGCCGACGAGCACCACGTCCAGCCGCCGCGGCCCGTGGACGCCCTCGACCCGGTCGAGCTCGATGTCGCTCGTCGCGCTGGGACCCGAGACGAACGTCAGCGGGTGCACCGGGTCGAGCCGCGCCAGCGCCTCCGGCACGGTGCCGACGACGTCGGCCGCCCGGACGACGCAGACGTGGTGGTCCGGCACGAGGGTCAGCGCCCGCCGGCCCTGGTCGGGGGCGGCGGCGTCGAGGACGAGCGTGCCCGTCTCGGCCACGGCCACCGCCGCGCCGGTGACGACGGCGTCCACGGCGTCGAGCGCCGCGACGTCGAGCACGTCCGGCTCGCCGTCGACGAGCACCCGCACCCCGGCCGCCGCGAGCCAGGCCCGGTCCATGCCGGACGGCACCACCACCGAGGACGCGTCCTCGAGGAGCCGGGCGACGACCGTGGCGACGTCGTCGGGACCGGCGACGCGCGTCACCGTGGCGCGGTAGTCCTCCACCCGCTCCACGAGCTGGACGAGCGCCCCCTCGCTGCCCGGGTCGTGCTCGCCGCGGCGGCGGTAGTCGCGCGGCACGTCGCCGAGCGGCGTCCGCGGCGCGCCGGCGTCGCGCGCGGTGCGCAGGCGCGCCAGCACCTCCTCGCGGGCGCTCACCGCTCCTGCCCGGGCCGCGTGCGGGCGAACCACTCGCGCGCGGTCTCCTTCGGCGGTGCCGGGACGTCGCGGCTCGCCGTCCACCGCGACGCCGGCCACGGCAGCGCGGTGATCCGCCCGCTGCGCCCGCCGAGCACCCGGCCCAGCGACATGGCCTTCTCCGCGGCCGTGAACCGGCCGGGCGACGTCATGGCGACCCGGGCGGCGCGCATCGCGACGTCCTGCCCGGTCGGGCGGCGGTGGCTCTCGACCGACGCCGCCCGCTGCTGCACGAGCAGATTGGGGATGTCGATGCGCACGGGGCACGCGTCGAAGCACGCCCCGCACAGCGACGACGCGTACGGCAGCGACGCGTTGGGGTCGTCCTCCCCGCTGATGCCCGTGAGCAGCGGCGACAGGACGGCGCCGATCGGCCCCGGGTACACCGAGCCGTAGGCGTGGCCGCCGGCCCGCTCGTAGACCGGGCAGACGTTGAGGCAGGCCGAGCACCGGATGCAGTGCAGCGCCGCCCGGCCGTCCGGGTCGGCGAGGACGCCGCTGCGCCCGTTGTCCATGAGCACCAGGTGGAAGGCCTGCGGCCCGTCGCCGGGCGTCACGCCCGTCCACGTCGACGTGTACGGGTTCATCCGCTCGCCCGTCGAGCTGCGCGGCAGCAGCTGGAGGAAGACCTCGAGGTCGAACCACGTGGGCACGACCTTCTCGACGCCCATGACGGTGATGAGCGTCTCCGGCAGCGTCAGGCACATCCGGCCGTTGCCCTCGGACTCGACGACCGACAGGGTGCCCGAGTCGGCGACGGCGAAGTTCGCCCCGCTGACGGCCACCTTCGCCGAGAGGAACTTCCGCCGCAGGTGCGCCCGCGCGGCCATGGCGAGGCGGCGCGGCTCGTCGGTGAGGTCCGGGTCCACGTCCGGCATCTCGCGGAGGAAGATCTCGCGGATCTCGGCCCGGTTGCGGTGGATCGCCGGCACGAGGATGTGGCTGGGCCGGTCGTGGCCGAGCTGGACGATGAGCTCGGCGAGGTCGGTCTCCAGCGCGGCGACGCCGCCCGCCTCGAGCGCCTCGTTGAGCCCCGTCTCCTGCGTGGCCATCGACTTGACCTTGACGACCTCGTCGGCGCCCGCCTCGCGCACGAGCCGCAGGACGGTCGCGTTGGCCTCCTCGGCGTCCCGCGCCCAGTGCACCGTGCCGCCGCGCGCGACGACGTTCGCCTCCAGCTGCTCGAGCAGCTCCGGCAGGCGGGCCATGACGTCGGCCTTGATGGCCGAGCCGGCGAGCCGCAGCTCCTCCCAGTCCGGCACCTCGTCGACGACGGCCTGCCGCTTGGCGCGGATGACGCCCGTCGCCTTGCCGAGGTTGCGGCGGAGCTGGGTGTCCTGCAGCGCGTCCCGGGCCTCGGCGGGGAAGGACCGCGTGCCGCGCAGGTGGCCCGTCCCGGCGGGCGCGTGCGCGGGAGCGGCGCCGCGGAGCACCGGCGTCGGCAGGTCGGTCGTGCTCACAGCGGGGCCTCCTGCTCGACGTCGGGCGCGGGCCCGCTCTGGGCCCGGCTCGGCGCGGCCACCGCGGCGCCCGAGCCGTCGGTGCTCGCGAGGATCTCCGCGAGGTGGACGGTGCGGACGCCGGTGCGCAGCCGCCCGAGCCCCCCGCCGATGTGGAGCAGGCACGAGGAGTCGCTCGCCGAGCAGACCTCGGCGCCGGTGGCGAGGACCGCCGACATCTTGTCCGCGAGCATCGCCGTCGAGGTGTCGGCGTTCTTGAGGGCGAACGTGCCGCCGAAGCCGCAGCAGACCTCCGCGTCGGGGAGCTCGACGAGCTCGATGCCGCGCACGGCCCGCAGCAGCTGGAGCGGCTTGTCGCCGACCCGCAGCATCCGCAGCGAGTGGCATGTCGGGTGGTACGTCACCCGGTGCGGGTAGTACGCGCCGACGTCGGTGACGCCGAGGACGTCGACGAGCAGCTCGGACAGCTCGTACGTGCGCGCGGCCACCGCCTCGGCGCGCGACGCCAGCCGCTCGTCCCCCGCCCGGCGGGCGACCATCGCGTGCTGGTGGCGCACGCACCCGGTGCAGCTGCCCGACGGCGCGACGACGGCGTCCCAGTCGCCGTCGGCGACCGGGCCGAAGACGTCCACGCTGTGCCGCACCACGGGTACCGCCTCGCGGAGGTACCCGGTGTTGACGTGCATCTGCCCGCAGCAGGTCTGGCCCGGCGGGAGGACGACGTCGTGGCCGAGCCGCTCCAGCAGCTCGACGGTCGCCCGCACGGCCTGCGGGACGACGGCGTCCCCCAGGCACGTGGTCATGACGGCGATGCGCACCCCGACCTCCTCGTCGCCGGCGGCCGGGCAGGGTCCGGCCGCGTCGGGACGAGGGTAGGCCATGTGGTCGGACCACAGGCGGTGACCTGCGTCCTACCCTCGGGACGTGCGCGCCCACGAGCAGGTCCTCGCCCACCTCGAGGCCGAGCTCGTCGCCGGCCGCGTGGCCCTCGGCGGCCGGCTGCCGGCGGAGCGCGCCCTCGCCGAGCAGCTCGGCGTCAGCCGCGGGTCGGTCCGCGAGGCCGTCCGCGTGCTGGAGGCCATGGGCGTCGTGCGCACGGCCGTCGGCTCAGGACCGGACGCCGGGGCCGTCGTCGTCGGCGACCCGGCGGCGTCCATGGGCCTCGCCCTCCGGCTGCACGCGGCGACGTCGCGGCTCCCCGTGCGCGACGTCGTCGCCACCCGGGTCCTGCTCGAGACCTGGGCGGTCGCGGAGGCCGCCCGGCGGTGCGCGGCGGCGGCCTCCCCCGCCGACGGCGGGAGCGGCTCGGCCGCAGCGGCTCCCGACCTGGCCGAGGCCGACCGCCTCCTCGCGGCCATGGACCGGGCGGTGGAGGAGGCGCCCGACGACGCCGCCCGCTTCCACGCCCTCGACGCCGAGTACCACGTCGCGCTGGCCACCGCGGCCGGCAACGCCGTCGTCGAGGCGGTCATGGCGTCGCTGCGCCAGGCCGTCAACGCCTACGTCATGGCGGCCGTCGCCACGCTGCCCAGCTGGCCGACGACGGCCCGGCGGCTGCGCGCCGAGCACCACGCCGTCGTCGCGCTCGTCCGCGCGGGCGACGCCGACGCCGCCGCCGATGCCGTCCGCGCGCACATCACGGGCTTCTACGCCGAGACGTCCCTCGACCGACGGGCCTGAGGCACGACCTCATCGCGCGGCAGCCACGTCCTCGACGGCGGGCGGCTCCGACCCCGGGTGCAGCCCCCGCGCCCGCATGTGGCGCACCAGCACGAGCCCGAACCCGAGCGCCACGAGCACGCACAGGACGAGGAAGAACAGCAGCGGGGTGCGGGCCGTCTCGATGAGGGTCGGCGTCACGAGGGCGAAGAGCCCGACCGCGAAGCGCCCCACGGCGTAGGTGGCGCCCTGCACGGTCGAGCGCGCCTCGACGGGCTGGCTCTCCTGCGTCCAGACCTTGTACAGCGCCTCGCCCGCCGAGTTGCTGCCCAGCTGGTACAGCGCGATCGCCGCGACGTAGACGGCGAGGACGCCGGCGCCCAGACCGAGCATCGTCATCGCCACCGCCTGGATGACCATGCCGACGACGAGCACGGTCGTGCGCCAGCGGGTGTCGACGAGCCGCACGAGGACGAGCGAGGTGATGATCCCGAGCGGGATGACGGCCGCGCCCACCCCCGTCGCCACCGCCTGGCTCGCCCCGGCCGCCTCGCGCAGGAAGTAGACCTGGAACTGGCCGAAGGTGTTGGCGACGAGGTTCCACGCGACGTAGAAGCCCGTCGTCAGGAGCAGCGGGACGACCATCGCCCGGGTCGTGAGGATGGTCCGCAGGGGCAGACCGCCCCGCTCGCGGGCACCGGCCCCACCGCCCGCACCGCCCGCGCCCGCGCCGGGCTGGTGGCTGCGGGCCTCCCGGGCGTCCTCCTCGAGGGAGCGGACGGACGGCGAGAAGCGCCGCACGAGGAAGGTCACGACGGCCAGCACGGCCAGCTCCGCGAAGATGAGGCGGATGCCCAGCAGGCCCAGCCCGGCCACCGCGAAGCCGAGGACCTGCGTGACGGCGATGCCGACGACCCACATGACCTGCGTGACGCTGACGAGGCGGCCCTGCGCCCGCGCCGGCGAGCGCTCGGAGACGACCGCCACCGACGTCGGCAGGTCCGCGCCCGCGGCGAGGCCGGCGACGACGACGCCCGCGAAGAGGACGCCCGCCGACGGCGAGACGGCCATCGCCGTCATGCCGACCGCGTACACGAGGATGTAGGCGGTGAAGGCGCGCTGGCGGCCGACGAGGTCGGCGACGCGCCCTCCCACGAGGGCGCCGACGCCGATGCTGAAAGTCAGGGCCGCCGACAGGGCCCCGAGGCCCCACGCCCCGATGCCGTACTCCTCGCCGATGAGCGCCAGCCCGACGCCCAGCGACACGATGATCCCCGAGTCGAGGTAGGACGCCATGCCCGCCGCCACGGCGAGCGTCCAGTGGCGGCGGTCGGGCCGGTCGCCCTCGAAGAGGGGTCGGACGTCGGTGGTGCCGGCCGTGGGGCCGGCCGTGCCGTGGTGGTCGTCGGTGCGGCTCATCGGTGCCTCCTGACGTGACGGTCGCCCCGGCGGCCGGGGCGGGGGACGGCGTCGTCCCGGGGACGGGCGGGTCAGCGGCGACGGCTCGCCGCGGGCTCGTACCGGCGCAGCGCGTGGGTGCGTCGGACCAGCGCGCGGAGGTCCTCGAGCGCGCCGGTCAGCGCGCCCGTGGCCCGGGCCTGCACGAGGACGTTGCCCAGCGCCGTGGCCTCGACGGGGCCGGCCAGCACCGGCCGCCCGCAGGCGTCGGCGGTGAGCCGGCACAGGAGCTCGTTGCGCGCCCCGCCGCCGACGAGGTGGACCACGTCGACGTCGCGGCCGGACAGGCGCACGGCGTCCTCGACGGCGCGGGCGAAGGCGGCGGCCAGGCTGTCGAGGACGCAGCGCACGACGGCGGCCCGCTCGACGGGGACCGGCTGCCCGGCCGCCTCGCAGGCCCGGCGGACCCGACCCACCATCGGCCCGGGCGGGAGGAAGGCGGGGTCGTCGACGTCGACGACGGGCCCGCCCGGGGGCAGCTCCTCGGCCGCCGCGAGGAGGCGGCCGAGGTCGGCCTCCCCCTCGCCGCGCCACTCGTCGAGGCAGCACTGGAGGACCCAGAGGCCCATGACGTTGTGGAGGTAGCGGACCCGGCCGTCGACGCCGCGCTCGTTGGTGAAGCCGGCCGCGAGGCTCTCGGGCGTCAGCACGGGCTCCTCGAGCTCGACACCGACGAGACCCCACGTGCCGCAGGCGACGTAGGCGAAGCGCTCGTCCTCCGCCGGCACCCCGACGACGGCGGACGCGGTGTCGTGGCTGCCGACGGCGACGAGCTCGGTGCCCGCCAGGCGGGTGCGGTCGGCGACCGCCGGGAGCAGGGGGCCGAGCACGGTGCCGGCGTCGACGACGTCCGGCAGGAGGGACGGCGCCACGCCGGCGAGCGCGACGAGGTCGGGGGCCCAGCGACCGGTCCGGACGTCGGCCAGGCCCGTCGTCGACGCGTTGGTCGACTCCGCCACCTGGTGCCCGGAGAGCCAGTACCCGAGCAGGTCGGGCAGGAGCAGGAGGCGGGCGGCCACGTCGAGCAGCGGGCCGCGGCCCTCGGCGACGAGCTGGTAGATCGTCGTGAAGGGCAGGTGCTGCAGCCCGTTCCGGGCGTACAGCGCCGGGGCGTCGAGACGCTCGTGGACGAGCCGGGCCACCCCGTCGGTTCGGGCGTCGCGGTAGGAGCGGGGCGTGCCCAGCAGCCCGCCGTCCGCGTCGAGGAGGGCGTAGTCCACCGCCCACGTGTCGACCCCGACGCTGCGGACGCCGTCCGGCCCGGCCCGGTGCGCGGCGTCGGCCAGCCCGGCGACGGCGTCGCGCCACAGCCCGAGGACGTCCCAGTGCAGGCGCGCGGCCGTGCCGTCGGGCCCGGCGGCCACCTCCACCGCACCGTTGCGGAAGCGCGCGACCTCCTCGAGCTCGAGCAGGTCCGGCCCGGCGCGCCCCAGCATCACGCGGCCGCTGGAGGCCCCCAGGTCGACGGCCGCGTGCGTCCCCGGGCCACCGCCCGGGGCGGGCCGCGTCATCGGAGGAAGGCGGCGGCGACGCCGGAGTCGACCGGCACGTGGAGGCCGGTGGTGCGCGACATCTCCGGGCCCACGAGGACGAAGACCGCGTCGGCGACGTGCTCCGGCAGCACCTCCCGCTTGAGCAGGGTGCGCTGCGCGTAAAAGGCGCCCAGCTCCTCCTCCGGGATGCCGTAGGTCTTGGCGCGCTGGGCGCCCCACCCGCCGGCGAAGATCCCCGAGCCGCGCACGACGCCGTCGGGGTTGACCCCGTTGACCCGGATGCCGTGCTCGCCGAGCTCGGCGGCGAGCAGCCGGACCTGGTGTGCCTGGTCGGCCTTGACCGCCGAGTAGGCGATGTTGTTGGGCCCCGCGAAGACGCCGTTCTTGCTGGAGATGTAGACCACGTCGCCCCCCATCCCCTGCGCGACGAGCACCCGCGCCGCGGCCTGGGCCACGAGGAAGCTGCCCTTGGCCATGACGTCGTGCTGGAGGTCCCAGTCCCGCTCCGTGGTCTCCAGCAGCGGCTTCGAGATGGACAGCCCCGCGTTGTTGACGACGAGGTCCAGCCCGCCGAACGCCAGCACGGCCTCCTGGACGGCCGCCGCGACGGCGGCGGGGTCCGAGACGTCGGCCGCGACGCCGACGGCCACGTCGGCCCCCTTGCCGCCGGCGATCTCGGCGGCGGCCCGCTGCGCTGTCTCGAGGTCGAGGTCGGCGACGACGACGCACGCCCCCTCGGCCGCGAGGCGCGTGGCGATCGCCTTCCCGATGCCGGAGGCGGCGCCCGTCACGAGCGCGACGCGGGTGGCGAGCGCCTTCGGCCGCGGCTTGCGCGCGAGCTTGGCCTCCTCGAGCGCCCAGTACTCGATGCGGAACTTCTCCGCCTCGTCGATGGGCGCGTAGGTGCTGACGGCCTCGGCGCCGCGCATGACGGCGATCGCGTTCCGGTAGTACTCCGCGGCGACCCGGGCGGTCTGCTTGTCGGCGCCGAAGGTGACCATCCCGACGCCGGGCAGGAGCACGACGGCGGGGTCGGCGCCCCGCATGGCCGGGCTCTGCGCGTCGGCGTGCCGCTCGTAGTACGCGGTGTAGTCCTCGCGGTAGGCGGCGTGGAGCTCGCGCAGCCGCGCCACGGCATCCTCGAGCGGCGCCGTCGGCGGCAGGTCGAGGACGAGCGGGCGGACCTTCGTGCGCAGGAAGTGGTCCGGGCACGAGGTCCCGAGCGCCGCGAGCCGCGGGTGCTCGGCGCGGGCGAGGAAGTCGAGGACGGCGGGGGCGTCGTCGAGGTGCCCGACCTGCGGGGCGTCGGTGGAGGCCAGGCCGCGCAGCACCGGCAGCAGGGCCGCCGCGCGCTCCCGCCGCTCGGCGTCCGGCAGCGGCCCGAAGCCGTCGAGCTCCGCGCCGAAGGGGTGCCGGCCCGAGGCGGCCTCGCGCTCGGCGAGGAAGGACGCCGCGGTCCGGACGATCTCGAGCGACCGCTCGCGGCACTCGTCGCTCGTGGCGCCCCACGCCGTGATGCCGTGCCCGCCGAGGACGCAGCCGACGGCCTGCGGGTTGTCCCGGGCGACCTCGGCGATGTCGAGCCCCAGCTGGAAGCCGGGACGGCGCCACGGGACCCAGACCACGCGGTCGCCGAAGACCTCGCGGACGAGGGCCTCGCCGTCGGCCGCCGTCGCCAGCGCGATGCCGGAGTCCGGGTGGAGGTGGTCGACGTGCGGGGCGTCGACGAGGCCGTGCATGGCCGTGTCGATCGACGGCGCCGCGCCGCCGCGCCCGTGGAGGCAGTAGTCGAAGGCGGCGACCATCTCGTCCTCGCGCTCGACGCCGGGGTACACGCCGGTCAGGGCGCGGAGCCGGTCGAGGCGCAGGACGGCGAGGCCGTCGGCCGTGAGCGTGCCGAGGTCGCCGCCGGAGCCCTTGACCCAGAGGAGCTCGACGTCGCCGCCGGTGGCCGGGTCGACGGCCGTCCCCTTGGCGGACGTGTTGCCGCCGCCGTAGTTCGTCGTCGTCGGGTCGGCGCCCAGGGCGTTCGAGCGGGCGACGAGGTCGGCGACGGGCGTGGGGTCGTTCGAGGGCACGGGCTGCTCCCCGGGGTCGGTGGTGGTCGTCGTGGGTCGGGGGGCGCTCACGCGCCCCACCCGGCCTGGGTGCCGCCGACGCGCTCGGCGCGGACCTGCTCGAGGTAGCCGGAGGCCATGAAGGCCCGGTAGGGGTCGGCCGGCAGCCCCCGGGACTCGCGGGACTCGGCGAGCAGCGGCCGGACGTCGGTCGAGTAGGCGTCCATGAGGACCCCGTTGGCCGCGAGGACGTCGCCGGCGAGCTGCGCCTCGGCGAGGGCGTCCCGGTCGACGAGCAGCGCCTTCGCCGTCGCCTCCTGGACGTTCATCACCGAGCGGATCTGGCCGGGGATCTTCTCCTCGACGTTGTGGCACTGGTCGAGCATGAAGTTGACCCCCGAGTCGGGGCGCAGGGCGTCGCCGCGGACGATCTCGTGCATGATCCGGAAGAGCTGGAACGGGTCCGCCGCACCGACCATGAGGTCGTCGTCGGCGTAGAACCGGGAGTTGAAGTCGAAGGCGCCGAGGCGCCCGACGCGCAGCAGCTGCGCCACGATGAACTCGATGTTCGTGCCCGGCGCGTGGTGGCCCGTGTCGAGGACGACCATCGCCCGCTCGCCGAGCGCGAGGCAGTGCACGAGCGACGTGCCCCAGTCGGGGATGTCCATCGCGTAGAAGTAGGGCTCGAAGAACTTGTACTCGAGGACGATCCGCATGTCGGGGTCCAGCGCGGCGTAGATCTCCTGCAGCGACTCCGCGAGCCGGTCCTGCCGACCGCGGAGGTCATCTTGGCCCGGGTAGTTGGTGCCGTCCGGCAGCCAGATCTTGAGGTCCGTCGAGCCGACCTCGCGCATGACGTCGAGGCAGCGCAGGTGGTGGCCCACCGCGCGGCGCCGGACCGCGGGGTCGGCATTCGTCAGGCTGCCGAGCTTGTACTCGTCCTCCTGGAACAGGTTCGAGTTGATCGTCCCCAGCGTCACGCCCTCGTCCGCGGCGTGGGCGGCGAGCTTGCCGAAGTCGTCGACGAGGTCCCACGGGACGTGCAGCGACACCCGCGGCGCCGCCCCGGTGACCCGGTGGACCTGCGCCGCGTCGCTGACCTTCTCGAAGGGGTCCCGCGGGACCCCCTGCGTGGTGAAGACCTTGAAGCGCGTGCCGGCGTTGCCGAAGGCCCAGCTCGGCAGCTCGATCGTCTGCTGCGCCAGGGCCTGCAGCGCCGCGGTCCGCCGCTCGTCGGGGGTGCTCACAGGGCGCTCCAGGGGTCAGGAGGAGGCGCGCCCGTCGTCGGACGCGGTGAAACGTTCCACGGAACGTAGGCGCTCCCGACCGGGCGGGTCAACACCCGGCGCACGTGCGGACGGCCGGCGCCGCGGCACTAGCGTCGCCCCGGGCGTCCGCCCCCGGGACGGCCCCGGGCCCGCCCCGGGTGGGAGGTGCCGTGGCCAGCGTGAAGGACGTCGCCCGTGCCGCGGGCGTCTCCGTGGGCACGGTGAGCAACGTGCTCAACCGCCCCGAGGGCGTGAGCCCGCCGCTCCGCGCCCGGGTCGAGCAGGCCATCGACGAGCTCGGCTTCGTGCGCAACGAGTCGGCGCGCCAGCTGAGGGCCGGCTCCAGCCGCACCATCGCCGTCGTCGTGCTCGACGTGGCCAACCCCTTCTTCGCCGACGTCGTCGCGGGCGCCGAGGAGGCGGCCGAGGAGCACGACGCGCTCGTCGTGGTCTGCAACAGCGCCGGGTCCACCGACCGCGAGAGCCGCCACCTGCTGCGGCTGGAGGAGCAGCGGGTCATGGGCGTCCTGCTGAGCCCGGTCGGCGACGAGGCCACGCCCGCGCTGCTCGACGTGCGCCGCCGGGGCACCAGCGTCGTGCTCCTCGACCGCGGGGCGCAGGAGCCCGGCCAACGCGCCGTCTCGGTCGACGACGTCCACGGCGGCCGTCTCGCCGGCGAGCACCTGCGGCGCCTCGGACACCGTCGCCTCGCCTACGTCGGGGGGCCGCCCGGGCTCCGCCAGGTCGCCGAGCGCCTGCACGGCTTCCGCGGCGCCGTCGGACCGGACGCCCGCGTGGACGTCGTCGAGACCGTCGCCCTGTCGGTGCGGGCCGGCTCGCAGGCGGCCGCGCAGGTGGTGGGGCTGCCGGCGGCCGAGCGCCCGACGGCGCTCTTCTGCGCCAACGACCTCATCGCCATCGGCGTCCTCAACGAGTGCCTGCGGCGGGGCCTGCGGGTGCCGCACGACCTCTCCGTCGTGGGCTACGACGACATCTCCTTCGCCGCGACGACGACCGTCCCGCTGACCTCCGTGCGCCAGCCGCGCCAGCAGCTGGGGCGCACGGCCGTCCAGCTCCTCGTCGACGCGCTGCGCCCGGGCGGCAGCAGCCACCCCGCCCAGGTCGTCTACGCCCCCGAGCTCGTCGAGCGCGCCTCGAGCGCGCGACCTCCCGAGGCCTGACCGCGCCGCACCGACACCGGGGACCGCCTGCCCCGCAGCACCATCCGGGTGCCGCCACGCCCGCGACGGGGTCGTGACCGATCGGTGCCTTGACGGGCGTCGCGCCGCCGCCTACCGTCGCGCCACTCCTTGAATCGATTCAAGGGCCACCGCCGCCGCCGGCGCCGTCTCGACGAAGAGGTCCTGATGCCCCTCCCCCGCTCCCTCCCGCGACGCCGCGCCTGGTGCGTCGCCCTCGCCGCCACGACCGCCGTCGCCCTGACCGCCTGCAGCGCCGGGAGCCTCGGCTCCAGCAGCGGCGGCGGGGACGGCGACGGCGTCGAGATCTCCTGGCTCGTCGACAACGCCGCCGGCAACGTCGCGCTGGCCGAGGGCGTCGCCGAGGCCTTCATGGCCGAGAACCCCGACGTCACCGTCACCGTCGAGCAGCGCCCCGGCGGCGCCGAGGGCGACAACATCATCAAGACCCGGCTGGCCACCGGGGACATGAACGACCTGTTCCTCTACAACTCCGGCTCCCTGCTGCAGGCCCTCGACCCGGCCCGCAACCTCCAGCCGCTCGACGACCAGGCCTGGGTCGAGAGCCTCGACCCGACCTTCGCCGAGGTCGTCTCCTCGGGAGACAGCGTCTACGGCGCCCCCCTCGGCACCTCGTTCGCCGGCGCGATCCTCTACAACCGCGCGGTCTACGAGGAGCTGGGCCTCGAGGTCCCGGAGACCTGGGACGACTTCATGGCGAACAACCAGGCCGTCCTCGACGCGGGCGACGTGACGCCCGTCCTGCAGACCTACACCGACACGTGGACGTCCCAGCTCCTCGTCCTCGGCGACTTCGCCAACGTCGCCGCGGCCGACCCCGACTTCGCGGAGCAGTACACGGCCAACGAGGCGAAGTTCGCGACGACCCCGGCGGCCCTGGCCGGCTTCCAGCACCTCCAGGAGGTGCACGACGCGGGCTACCTCAACGAGGACTTCGCCTCCACCGCCTACGCCGAGGGCCTGCAGCGGCTGGCGTCCGGCGAGGCGGCCCACTTCCCCATGCTGACGAGCGCGGCGCTCGAGATCGAGGACGAGGCCCAGCTGGCCGACATCGGCGTCTTCGCCATCCCGGGCGACGACGCGGCCACCAACGCCATCACCGTCTGGTCCGCCAACGGCCTCTACGTGCCGACGACGACCGAGGGCCCCCAGCTCGAGGCGGTCCAGGAGCTGCTCGCCTTCGCGGCCAGCCCCGCCGGCTGCGACGCCCAGTCCGAGGCCTTCCCGCCCACCGGCCCGTACGCGGTCACCGACTGCACGCTGCCCGACGACGTCGCCCAGTCCGTGCAGGACCTCGTCGCCTACTACGACCGCGGCGCGGTGAGCCCCGCGCTGGAGTTCCTCAGCCCCATCAAGGGCCCGGCGCTCGAGCAGATCACCGTCGAGGTCGGCTCCGGCATCCGCTCCGCCGAGGACGGCGCCGCCCTCTACGACGAGGACGTCCGCAAGCAGGCCCAGCAGCTCGGCCTCGAGGGCTGGAGCTGACCCCCTGCCGCGCCGCCCGGTCCGCCGGGCGGCGCGGCACCCCCTGACCGACCCGCCCTCCCCGCGACCGCCCGACGAGGGGCGGCCGGGCCCCGGGCCGACCGTGAGGAGCGCCGTGGCCACCGTCGTCGCGAGCGAGATGACCGACCCGGGCGGCCCCGGGTCCAGCGCGGCCGCCGCGCGCCGCACCCCCCGCCGGGCCCGCAGCATGTACCCCGGCTGGTTCTACCTGCCGGCGGCCGTGATCTACGCCGTGCTGTTCCTCGTGCCGACCGTCGCGTCCTTCTACTACAGCCTCACCCGCTGGACGCTCTTCGAGTCGGAGTTCATCGGGCTGGACAACTTCGTCCAGTTCTTCTCCGAGCCGTCGCTCCTCACGGGCCTGCGGAACACCGTGGTGTACGCCGTCGTGACGTCGGGCCTCAAGGTGGTGCTCGGCTTCGCCCTCGGGCTGCTGCTGACGTCGCAGATCGTCGCGCGGGGGTACCTGCGCTCCGTCGTCTTCTTCCCCGTGCTCGTCAGCACCATCGGCGTCGGGCTCACCTTCCAGGCGCTCCTCGACCCGACGACGGGTCTCGTCAACACCGCGCTGGGGACGGTCGGGGTCGACGGGCCCGGCTGGCTCACCGACCCCCGCCTGGCGCTGCTGTCGGTGGCGCTCGTCGACGTCTGGAAGGGCGTCGGGCTCGCGACGGTCATCTACATCGCCGGCTTCGTGTCCATCCCCGCCGAGTTCCGCGAGGCGGCCCGGGTCGACGGCGCCGGCCCCCTGTCGATGGTGCGCCACATCATGCTGCCGCTCGCCCGACCGGCCACCGTCACCGTGGTCCTGCTCTCGCTCATCGGCGGCCTGCGGTCCTTCGACCTCGTCTGGGCCATGACGCGGGGCGGGCCCGGCTTCACCTCCGACGTCATCGCGTCGGTCATCTACAAGCAGTACCAGGCCGGCTTCTACGGCCTCTCGACCGCGGGCAACGTCGTGCTCTTCCTGCTCGTCACGGTGATCGTCCTGCCGCTCTCGGTGGCCCTCAACCGCAAGGAGGTCGAGCTGTGAGGCCGACGACGAAGGTCCTCGGCGGGGCGGCGGCGGTCGTCGCCTCCGCCGTCGTCTTCCTCGTACCCTTCGCCTTCATCCTCGTCACCGCGATGAAGACGCCGGCCGAGGCGAACCTCCTCGAGTTCACCTGGCCCACGGAGATCGCGCTCGTCGACAACGTGCGGACCGTGCTCGAGACCCGGGACTACCTGCTCGTCATCGCCTTCATCAACAGCGTCATCCTCACCGTGGCGAGCGTCACGGGAATGGTGGTGCTCGGGGCGATGGTGGCCTTCGTCCTGCAGCGGCGGAAGACCCGCTGGAACGGCCTCATCAACCTGCTCGTGCTGTCCGGGCTCATCATCCCGCCGGCCGTCGTGCCGACGATCTGGGTGCTCCAGGGCATCGGCCTGTTCCGCACCATGCCGGGGCTCATCCTCGTGCAGATCGCCTTCGGCCTGTCCTTCACCATCCTGCTGCTGCGCGCCTTCATCGCGACCATCCCGCGCGACCTCGACGAGGCCGCCACGCTGGACGGCGCGGGGCCGCTCCGGCTCTTCTTCCGGGTCATCTTCCCGGTGCTGCGCTCGGTCGTCGTCACCGTCGTCGTCGTGCAGTCGGTGGCCGTCTTCAACGACTTCCAGAACGCCCTCTACTTCCTGCCCGGCGAGCGCAACGCCACCGTCCAGCTGACCCTCTACAACTTCCAGAGCCAGCTGAGCACGCAGTACAACCTGCTCTTCACCAACATCCTGCTCATCACCATCCCGCCCCTGGTGATGTTCCTGTTCTTCAACCGCCAGATCGTCGCCGGCATGACGTCCGGCGCGGTCAAGGGCTGAGGCCCTCCCCCGACGGGCGGTGCCGACGGGAGGTCCGTCCCGGCGGCACCGCTCCCCCACCTGCGAGGACGAGACGCACCCCATGACGAGCGACACCCCGACCACCTCCGCCGCGACGACGGGCACCCCCCGCGTCGTCGACCTCCGCGCCGAGCACCACGCCCCCGGGGAGGCCCTCGGCGTCGGCGAGGCCGCGCCCCGGCTCTCGTGGCGCGTCGAGGACGCGCCCGACGGCTGGCGTCAGCGGCGCTACGAGGTCCGCCGGGCCGTGGGCGACGCCGAGGCCCAGGAGCCCGTCGTCGTCGACGGACCGGCCGGGGCGGACCAGGTGCTGGTCCCGTGGCCGCTCGTCCCCCTGTCGTCGGGCGAGGGCGTGCTCGTGCAGGTCCGGGTCACCGGTGACGACGGGCGGGCCACGGCGTGGAGCGCGCCCGAGCCGGTCGAGGCCGCCCTGCTCGCGGACGAGGACTGGGACGCCGTCCTCGTCACCGCCGACCCCGAGGGCTCGCCCGGCGCCCCGGTGCCCTCGCCCGCGCCGGCGCTGCGCCGCACGCTCCACGTCGACGACGGGCTCGTCCGGGCCCGCCTGCGGCTCACGGGCCACGGGCTCGTCGAGGCCTGGGTCAACGGGCAGCGGGTCGGCGACGAGGAGCTCGCGCCGGGATGGACCGCCTACCGGTCCCGGCTGCGCTACCGCACGCACGACGTCACCGACCTGCTCGAGCCCGGCGACAACGTCCTCGGCGCGCTGCTCGGCAACGGCTGGTGGCGCGGCCGTCTCACCTGGGGCGACCGGCGGGCCCTCTACGGCACCCGGCGCGCCCTCCTCGCCCAGCTCGAGCTGACCTACGCCGACGGCCGCACCGAGCGGGTCGTCACGGACGGGGACTGGCGCTGGGCGCCGTCGCACGTCCTCGACGACGACCTCTACGACGGCGAGCACGTCGACCTCCGCCGGCGCGACGACGCCTGGGCGGCAGCGGGCTTCGACGACTCGGGCTGGGAGCCCGTGACCGTCCTCGGCCGCTCCGAGGTGCCGCTCGTCGCCGCCGACGCCCCGCCGGTGCGGGCGGTCCGGACGGTGCCGGCACGGTCGGTCGAGCCCTCGCCGGAGGAGGGCTTCCTCGTCGACCTCGGCGAGAACGTCGTCGGGCGCCTGCGGGTGCGGGTCCGCGGCGCCGCGGGCGACCGCGTCGTCGTCCGCCACGCCGAGGTGCTCGAGGACGGCGCCCTCGGCGTCCGCCCGCTGCGCTCCGCGAGGGCCACGGACACCTACGACCTCGCGGGCGCGGCCGACGGGGAGCCGGAGGTCCTCGAGCCGCGCTTCACCTTCCACGGCTTCCGCTACGCCGAGGTCCGGGGCGTGCCGGACCTGCGCGCCGAGGACGTCGAGGCCGTCGTCCTCACCTCGGACCTGCCGCGCACCGGCGAGTTCTCCTCGTCGCACGAGCTGCTCGACACCTTCCACGAGAACGTGCGCCGGGGCATGCAGGGCAACTTCCTCGACGTGCCCACCGACTGCCCCCAGCGCGACGAGCGCCTCGGCTGGACCGGCGACGCGCAGGTCTTCGCGCCGACGGCGTCCTTCCTCGCCGCGAGCGGCGGCTTCTGGGTCTCGTGGCTCAAGGACGTCGCCGCGGACCAGGTCGACGGGGCGGTGCCCTTCGTCGTGCCGGACGTCCTCTCCGACGACGACGGCCCCGTGCCCGCCGCCGCGTGGGGCGACGCCGCCGTCGTCGTGCCCACCGTGGTGCACGAGCGCACCGGCGACGTCGAGGTGCTGCGGCGCCAGTGGCCGAGCATGGTGGCGTGGGCCGAGCGCCTGCTCCGCGAGGCCGGCGACGACCTGCTCTGGACGGGCGGCTTCCAGTTCGGCGACTGGCTCGACCCGACCGCCCCGCCGGACGCGCCGGCCGCCGCCCAGGCGGACCCGGACGTCGTCGCCACCGCCCACCTCGCCCGTGCCGCCCGGCTCGTCGAGCGGGCGGCCCGCGTCCTCGGGCGCACCGAGGACGAGGCGCGCTGGCGCGCGACGGCGGAGCGCGTCGAGGCCGCCTTCGTCGCGGAGTACGTGACGCCGTCGGGCCGCGTGCTCTCCGACTGCCCCACCGTCTACGCGGTGGCGCTCTGCTGGGACCTCCTGCCGGAAGGCGCCCGGGCGCACGCGGCGGACCGCCTGGCCGACCTCGTGCGGACGGCCGGCTTCCGGATCGCCACGGGCTTCGTCGGGACGCCGCTCGTCACCGACGCCCTGGCGACGACGGGGCACGTCGACGTGGCCTACCGGCTCCTGCTCGAGCAGGGCTGCCCCTCGTGGCTGTACCCGGTCACGATGGGGGCGACCACGGTGTGGGAGCGCTGGGACTCGATGCTCCCGGACGGCTCCATCAACCCCGGCGAGATGACGTCGTTCAACCACTACGCGCTCGGGGCGGTGGCCGACTGGCTGCACCGCACCGTCGCGGGCCTGGCCCCCGCCGAGCCCGGCTACCGCCGGCTGCTCGTCCGCCCGCTGCCCGGCGGAGGCCTGACCCGGGCCGCGGCCCGGCACGTCACCCCGTACGGCCGGGCCGCGGTCGCGTGGCACGTGGAGGGCGACCGGTGGCACCTCGAGGTCGTCGTGCCGACGGGCACCACGGCCGAGGTGCACCTCCCCGACGGCAGCGCGGCCCAGGAGGTCGGGAGCGGGACCCACCGCTTCGAGCTCCCGGCCGACGTGGCCGCGGTGGGGGGCCCGGCGCGGGCGACGACCACCTCGACGACGCGCGAGGCGATGGCCGACCCCGAGCGCTGGCCGGAGGTCGTGGCCGCGATGGTCGAGGCGGGCGTCGGCCGCGACGACGCGGAGGTGGCGTCGATGCTCGGCGGCTTCCTCGACCTGCCGCTCGTGCGGGCCGCCCGGGTCGTGCCGAGCCGCGGCGGCACGCCGCCGGGCGAGCCGCTGGCCCGGCGCGTCGAGGCGCTGCTCGGGGCCTGAGCGAGGGCCCGACGCACGACGCCCGTCCGGTGCTCGGCACCGGACGGGCGTCGTCGTCGTGAGGTCGGGAGGCCGCTACTCGACCCGGCGCTCCGGCCGCGAGTCCTGCGCGACGACGAGCCGCACGCGGGCGACGACGTCGGGCCGGCCCAGGACGACGGCGAGGTCGGCGAGGGCCCGGTCGGCCTCGTCGGCCACGGCGTCGAGGTCGGCGGCCGGGTCGACGACGGCCTGGAGGTCGGCGACGAGCTGGCCGCGGTCGCGGCCGAAGCGGCCCTTGGCGTTGCGGACGCCGCGGGCCTCCGCGAGCTGGCCGGCCGCCGCGGAGACCGCGGCGGTGCCGACGAGCAGCAGCTGCCCGCCGGGCCCGGAGCCGTCGAGCCGCACCGGCCCGGTGCTGCGGTGCGTGCGGTGGGCCGCCAGCCACCACAGCGCGAGGAGGCCGAGGACGACCCCGCCGACGACGGCGGTCGCCGGCCACCAGGACGCGGACAGCACGTCGGACGCCGTGCGCAGCGTCAGCTCGTCGGGCGTGCGCGACCACAGCTGCTGCAGCCACCCGCCCCACCAGGCGACGGCGGCCGCGCCGAGCGCGAGCAGGACGAGGCCGGCGACGAAGGTCGCGAACCGGTCGAGCGCCAGCGTGCGCCGGCGGATCACCGGTCGCCCCCGAGGACGCGGACCCGGACCCGGGGCGACGGGTCCAGCACGGACAGGCGACGCGTGACAGCGTCCTTCACCGCGTCGCCGACGGTCGGCTCCCCCGTCGTGGAGAGCGTGACGTCGACCGCACGGCGGCTGGCCGTGCTGCGCGCGGTGGCGACGCCGTCGACGTCGCGGGCGACCGCCGAGGCGAGCCGGGCGACGTCGCGCGGGGTGATGGTGACGGCGGGGGCGCGGCGCAGCCGGACCTCCTTGCGCGTGCGGCGCCCGAGCGACGCGACGACGAGGTAGAGCCCGAGCAGGGCGACCGCGACGCCCGCCGGGGCGAGCCAGGTGGCCGGGGCGGTGCCGCTGACGGCACCGACCGCGGTCTCCGTCCACGGCGTCCCGCCGAAGGCGCCGAGGAGGACGAGCCCGTCCCGGACGAGGACGGCGGCGAGCGCCAGGACGCACAGCGCCAGCAGCACCCCGAGGACGGGGACGGCGCCGGAGCCGGTGCGCTGCTTCGCCGGGCGCAGCGGCGTGCGGCCGTCGCCGGGCGTGCCCGTGGACCCGGCCTGCCCGGTCCGGCGGGACGTGGCGGCGCTCACCGGACGACCCGCACCGGGACGGGCCCCTCGGGGGCACGGACGACGTCGCGGACGGTCACCGAGACGGCGTCGACGACGAGGCCGGCCGTGCGGGCCACCTGCGCCGAGACGGCGTCGCGGACCTGCGCCGTCACCCGCGGGGCGGGGGCGGGCCATCGGATCGCGACGTCGACCTGGACGCGGACGTGGCGGCCGGCGCGCTCGAGCTCGACGGCGGGCAGGCCGGAGCCGAGGAGGCCGGCGACCCGGCCGACGGCGGCCGGCAGCACGCCGTCGACGCCCTCGGCGGCGCGGACGGCGATGCGCTGGAGCGCCCGGTCGGCGACGTGGAGGCGACCGCGCCGGCCCGGGTCCGTGCCCGGACCGGTGGTGGCACCGGTCGTGGGGCCTGACGTGCCGGCGCGGGCACCGGGAGGTGCCGTGCCGACGGCGTCAGCCACGGCCGCGCCCGCGCGCGAGCCCGGAGAGGTCGAGGCGGCCCTCGAGCTGCGCCCCGATCCCCCAGCCGACGGCGCCGAGGACGACGGCGAGCAGGAACGCGCCGAAGCCGCCGACCGCCGCCGCGAGGGCGAGGAGCAGGCCGACGAGGAGACCGACGAGCGAGCGGGGCATGGGTGCCTCCGGGGGGCGGGAGCCGTGCGGCTCGGGGGTGGGCTCAGGGGTGTGCTCGGGGGACGGTGGTGGGGGTCAGCGTGGACCGGCGGCGCCGGCGTCCGTGCCCGGCGCGCCGGGGAGGGCGACGTCGTCGACGACGACGTGCACCGGCCGGCCCGCCACGCCCGCGGACGCGGGCAGGCCCGCGAGGGCCGCACGGACGGCGGCCGCCGTCGCGGCGACCGGGGTGCCGTACGCCGCGACGACGTGGACCTCGAGCGGGTCGCCGGGGCCCGGCCCCAGCCGGACGCCCGGCACCCGACGGCCGGGCAGGAAGGTGGCGACCTCGCCGAGCGCCCCGCCGGACAGGGCGACGACGCCGGGCGCGGTGAGCACCGCGTCACGGACGACCTCGGCGGGCTGACGGTCGTCGGGGGCCGCGGGAGCGTCGTCGGGCGCGACGTCGGCCGTCGGGGCGGCGGCCGTGGGCGCCGGGTCCACCGGGTCCACCGGGTCCGCCGGGTCCGCCGGCACCGGGGCCGCCGGAGCAGCTGCCGGCGCGGCCGTGGGGGTCGGTGCCGCCGGCACCCAGCCGGTCGGCGTGCCGGTCCCGTCCTCGGGGTCCGTGGACGGCCCGGTCACGGCGGCGGCGGCCCCCGGACCGGGCGGGTCCACGGGCACCCATCCGGTGGGGCTCGTGATCATCGCCCGGTCGCGTGCACCGCGGCGGCGGAGCCGTCGTCGGCGTCGTCGTCGAGGCCGTCGAGGTGGACGTCGTCGACGGTGACGTCGACCCGGCTGACCGTCAGCCCGGTGAGGCGGGCGACGGCGGTGGAGACGTCCCGACGGACGGTGGCGGTGAGGTCGGCGAGCGGGACGCCGTACCGCGCGACGAGGCGGACGCCCAGGGCGGCGGAGCCGTCGGTCACCTCCACGGTCACGCCGCGGCCCTCGTCACCGCCGCCGCCGGTGATGCGGTCGCGCAGGGCGCCCGTGGCGCGGGCGGCGCCGCCGCCGACGGCGTGGACGCCGGGCACCTCGCGCAGGGCGAGGCCGGCGATCGTCGTCACGACGCGGTCGGCCACGGTGGTCGTCCCGCGGGGCGTGACGAGGGCGCTGCCGGAGGACCCGGTGGTGGGGCGGCCGGAGGTCCCCGGGGTCGCGGCGGGGGTCTGCTGGCTCATGGGGGTGGTCCTCTCGCGCGGTCTCCCGCGGGTCGGGTGCGTGGTGCGGCCGTCCCGCCGGTCTCGAGGACGGCACGCCGACGCTAGACCGGGGGCGGGGTGCCCGCATGCCGGCGAGAGCCCCTGCCGGGCAGACCCTCCGCGGCTCAGCCCCGGCGCACCCGCCGGACCCTGATCGGGCCCCTCGCCGTCGAGGGGTCCACGACGCTCCCGCCCTGGGTGATCTCCGCCTCGCCGGCCGCGACGAGCCGCCGCGCCGCGGCCCGGGCGGGCTCCATGAGCGGTCGCCAGTCGTCGCCGCCGACGGCGCGTGCCGCCTCCGACGGGCAGATCGTCGCGCCGCCGGCCCGCGCGTCGAGCAGCCGCAGGACCGCCGCCTCGAGCTCGCGGTCGGTCGACGAGAGGCCCGACCGGCGGCAGGCCTGCGAGCAGTAGCGGACGTCGTCCCAGTCCCGCTCCCACGCCTTGCGCCACGTGATGGTCCGCCCGCAGACGACGCACGGCTTCGTCGGCAGGGCGTCCCGCGCGGAGCCCCGGCCGGTGCGGCCGCCGCCGCGGCTCACCCGGGCACCCCCGCAGGCACCGCCGTCACCGCCCGCGCCCGGGCGCGCTGCGGACCCACGCGGAGAAGGAGCGCACCGAGCCCGAGCCCGGCCGGCGCAGCCACGGCCACGGGTGGAGGGCGACGACGTCGAGGCGGTCGGCGCGGCGGCGCCAGCCCGGGGGGAACGTCCACGTCGTCGCCAGGCGCCGGCCCGCCAGCTCGGCGACGGGATCGCCGAGGTGCACGTCGACGCCGAGCTCCGCGAGGGTCTCGACGAGGAAGACGAGTCGCTTGCCGGACAGCCGCAGCCGCGCGAGCAGGGGCTCGTCGAGGACGAAGACGGCAGGCAGGTCCGGGTGCGCCGCGAGCGCCGGGTCCGACGTGCCGAGCGACTCCGCCGTCAGCCACACCGCCTCGGGCTCGCCGGTCACCTCCGGGCTGCGCGGGCCGGCGTCGGTCGGGCCGCCGCCGAGGCCGGGCGGCCCCTCGAGGCGCGGGCCCGACGTCGCCGCCGGCCAGTCCTGGACAGGGCAGGCGTCCCGCAGCGCGCACGAGCGGCACAGCGCCGGCGCGCGCTTCTCGACCTGCCACCGCGAGAAGCTGTAGACCTTGCCCGTCGCCGTCCCCGCGGTCCACTGCCACCCGAGCCCGTTGGCGGCGGGCGAGCCGTCGAGGAGGTGGCGGTACATCTCGTCGCGGCCCTCGCGCCAGTCCGCGCCCGCGCGCACCGCCCACTGCGACGCCATCCACATGCGGGTCTGGTTGACGAGCCAGCCGCGCTCGTGGAGCTCGCGCGTCGTCGCGGCCATGCACGCCATGCGCCCCGGCCACGGGTCGTCCGTCGTCGCGTCGGGCAGCGGGGCGCCCGGCTCGGGACGGGGGTCCCCGGCGCGCAACGGCTCCCGCAGGTCGCGGCCCACGCGCGCGTAGAGGTGGCGGGCGTACTCCTGCCACTGCAGCTCGTCGCGGAACCGCTGCTTGTCCTTGGGCGGCGCGTCCCCCGCGGCGTCCCACACCTCGGGGAGCGTCAGCAGGCCGTGCCGGATGTACGGGCTCAGCCGGCTGGCGCCGCGGCCGGACTCAGGGGCGACGACGCTGCGACGTCGCGCGTACCCCGTGAGGTCGAGCGCGGCGAGCGCCGCGTCGGCCGCCGCCTGCCCGCCGCGGATGTCCGACGTCCCGTAGGCCGCCGGCTCGTCGCAGGTGAGGTGGGACAGGTGCTCGGCGACGTAGGCGACGACGCCGTCCCGGTCGGTCGGCGGGGCGGGCAGCAGGGGCACGGGCCGATGGTCACCCGCGGGGCGACGTCGCGCCCGTCCGGCCCGCCCCTCCTCCCGACTTCGCTGCCGAAGTCGAGGAGACGGGCCCCCTCCTGCCCACTTCGCTGCCGAAGTCGGGGAGAGGGGCCGGTGGCTCACCTTCGGCAGCGACGTCGAGGACCCGGGGTGCCGGGCGCCCCGGGCGGGCGTCAGGGGACGAGGCGCTCCGCGCGGTAGGCGTCGACCTGGCGCAGCAGCGCCCGCTCCGTGCTCACGTAGCCCGTGTACCCGAGGAGGCGGCTGCGGGTCATGTCCGCGAGCACCTCCATCGGGCGGCCGAGGTCGGCGTCGGTGTGCCACCACGAGGCGACCCGCGCGAGCTCCGGCTCGCTGAGGCCCTCCTCCGCCACGAGGTCGGCCCAGACGCCCTCGGCGCCGGCCATCTGCTCCTCGAGCGGCTGCGGCTCGTCGCCCGGGCCCTGCGGCTCGACGCCGAGGTGCTCGGCGAGGCGCGGCCACAGGCGGCGCCAGCGGACGACGTCGCCGTCGACGACGTTGAACGCCGTGTCCGCGGCGGCGGGCGTCGTCGCCGCCCAGACCTGGTGGTCGGCGAGGAGGTCGGCGTCGGTGAGGTCGACGACGCCGTCCCACTGCGCCCGCGACCCCGGGAAGACGAACGGGCGGCCGAGACGCCGCTGGATGCCGGCGTAGGCGCCGAGCGTCGCGGCCATGTTCATGGCGTTGCCGACGGCGTGGCCGAGGACGGTGTGCGAGCGGTGGACGCTCCACGTGAAGCCGTGCGCCGCAGCGGCGGCGAAGAGCTCGTCCTCCTGCGCGTAGTAGAAGTTGTCGACGGGCAGCCGCTCGGCGTCCTCGAGGAAGGGCGTGTCCGGCAGGTCGCCCTGCCCGTACGCCTCGAACGGCCCGAGGTAGTGCTTGAGGCCGGTGACGAGGGCGACGTGCCGCAGCGAGCCCTGCGGGCCGAGGACGGCGAGCAGGTCGCGGACCATCCCGCCGTTGACGCGGATGTTCTCCGCCTCGGTGTCCTGCCGCGCCCAGGCGCCGACGAAGACGTGCGTCGGGCGCAGGTCGGCCAGCGCCTCCTCGAGCGAGGCGCGCGAGGTGAGGTCGGCGGCCACGTGTGCCGCGCGGTCGTCGGCCGGCGGGCGCCGCGAGAGGCCGGTGGTGCGCCAGCCCGCCTCGACGAGCTGCCGCACGAGCGCCGAGCCGGTGATGCCGGTGGCGCCGACGACGAGCGCGTGCGCGCCCTCCGGAGGGGTGCGGACCGGCGTGGGGGCGCGGTCGGGGAGGTCGGCCGTCGACGACGGGTCGGCGGGACGGTGGTCGGCGGAGGAGGTGCTCACCCTCCCGCGAGCACCCCGGCGCCCCCCGGTGTTCCGTCAGCCGCGACCGCGCGGCGGCGCCGTGGTCCCCCGGTCGACCAGCGCGGGCGTCAGCAGCCTCGTCGCCCGCGGCTCCGGGCGACCCGTCGCCTCCAGGCGTCGCACGAGCTGCCGCACCGCGAGCTCCCCGAGCCGCCCGGCCGAGGTGCCCACGGCCGTCCACGGCGTCGGCAACCCCTCGACGACCTCCAGGGCGCACCGGACGAGCACGGACAGGTCCTCCGGCACCGACGTCCCGCGCCGTGCCAGCACCCCGGCCACCGCCACGGCCGCCTCCTCGTCGTCGAGGACGACCGCCGTCGCCCCCGGACGGGCGCCCAGCGCCCGGGCCAGCTCCCCCTCCGGGTCCGCGGCGTCCCCGACGAGCGGGTGGACGCCGAGGCGCACGCCGCGGCGCCGCGCCTCCTCGCGCGCCGCGTCCTGCAGGCGCCGGGCGCGAGGGGGCCGGCGGAAGGGCGAGGGGTCCCCCCGGCCGACGAGGACGACGTCGCGGTGCCCGAGGTCGGCGAGGTGCGCGACGAGGAGGCGGCCGGCCTCCTCGAGGTCGAGCTCGACGGCGTCCAGCCCCTCCGCCCCCACCGGGGCGCCGACGACGACGCCGGGCTGGGAGGCGGCGCGGAGCACCGGCAGGCGCGGGTCGGCGTCGACGACGTCGAGGAGGACGACGCCGTCGACGTCGCCCGCGTCGAGCCGGCGGCGCAGCACCCCGGCCGCGCCCCCGACGCCCCCGCCGCCGCCCTCGGCCCCGTCGAGGACGAGCACGTCGTAGCCCAGCCGGAGGGCCGTGGACGTCGCGCCGTCGAGGCACCGCTGCTCGCCGGGGGCCCGGCGGGCAGCGGTCGGACGGCCCGTCAGGGCCAGGACCCGGCGCCCGGTCGTCACGGCGTCAGGACCCCGGGGGCGGGGTCGGCGCCGGACGCCCCGGCGGCCCGGACGGCACGGCCGACGAGGTGCGCGAGGGCGCCGTCGCGGGCGAGCACGGGGATCTCCGCGAGGGGGGCGTCGAGCTCGACCCGCTGCCCGCCCTCGTGCACGTCCCCGGTCCGCAGGTCGGTCCAGCGGGCGCCGGCGGGCAGGTGGACCGAGCGGCTGCGCGCCCCCGCGACGGTCACGGGCGCCACGAGCAGGTCCGGGCCGAGGAGGAACTGGTCGTCGACCGTCCAGGAGGCGTCGTCGTCGGGGAACTCGTGGAAGAGCGCCCGCATGACGGGCTGCCCGTCCTCGTGCGCCTGCCGCATGACGTCGCGGACGTACGGCCGCAGCGCCTCCCGCAGGTGGACGTAGCCGGCGAGGACCTCGTACACCTCCTCGCCGAAGCTCCACAGCTCGTTCGGCCCGCCGGAGCGCAGGCGGCGGGACCCGTCGGCGGCGGCGACCTCCTCGTAGGGCAGTCGGTCGCCGTGCAGCCGCATGACGGGGCAGAAGGTGCCGAACTGGAACCAGCGGATCAGCAGCTCGTGGAAGGCGGGGTCCTCGGAGTCGCCGTGGTGGAAGCCGCCGATGTCGGTGGTGAACCACGGGATGCCCGCGACGCCCATGTGCAGGCCCGCGGTGATCTGACGGCGGAGGTCCTCGAAGGTGGAGGAGATGTCCCCGGACCAGGCGAGGGCGCCGTAGCGCTGGCTCCCGGCCCAGACGCAGCGCAGGAGGTTGACGACGTCGGGGTCGCCGGCCGCGACCTGCCCCTCGTGCAGGGCGCGGGCGAAGTGCTGGGGGTAGATGTTGCCCACCTCCAGCACCGGGCCGAGGTGGTACCGGTAGGCGTCGAAGTCGTACGCGCCGAACTCCGGCTCGGCCTCGTCGAGCCAGAAGGTCCGGATGCCGTACCGCCCGTAGCCCTGCTCGAGCTTCTCCCACAGCCAGGTCCGCGCCTCGGGGTTGGTCACGTCGAGGAAGACGCTGGCGCCCTCGAAGCCCATCTGGATGTCCGTGCCGCGGTCCGAGGTGACCAGGAGGTTCCGGCGTCGCAGCTCGTCGACGTTCTCCGAGCGCAGCGAGACCTGCGGCCACACCGACACCATGAGCTCGACGCCCATCGCGTCGAGCTCGGCGACCATCGCCGCCGGGTCCGGCCAGAACTCCTCGTCGAAGCGGAAGTCACCCATCTCCGGCCAGTGGAAGAAGTCCGCGACGACGACGTCGAGCGGCAGGCCGCGTCGCCGGTGCTCCCGCGCCACCTCGAGGAGCTGCTCCTGGTTCCAGTAGCGGAGCTTGCACTGCCAGAAGCCGAGACCGCGCTCCGGCATCATCGGGGTGTGGCCGGTGGCGCCGGCGTAGCGGCGCGTGATGTCGGCGGGTGTCGCGCCGGCGGTGATCCAGTAGTCGAGCTGCTTGGTCGACTCGGCGGTCCACTCGGTGCGGTTGGTGGCGAAGGTCGCGCGCCCGATCGCGGGGTTGTGCCACAGGAAGCCGTACCCGGCGCTGGAGAGCACGAACGGGACGCTGGCCTGCGAGTTGCGGTGGGCGAGCTCGAAGGTCGCGCCCTTGATGTCCAGCAGGTGCTGCTGGTACTGCCCCATGCCGTAGAGCCGCTCGCCGGGGACGGGCTCGAAGGCGGCCGTGAGGGCGTGCTCGCCGCCGCCGCGGTGCGGTCGCATCGACCGTGCCGGCAGCTTGAGGGACCCGCCGGCGTCGAGCTCGCGGAGCAGGACCCGCCCGTCGGCGTCCAGGAACGTGACGTCGCAGCGCCCGACCTCGTGGCCGAGCTGCTCGTCGTAGGCGGCGCCGGCGCGCAGCCGTGCGGTGATCGCGCCGTTGACGAGGACGCCGGTGGCGCCGTCGTCCTCGAGCCGCACCTCGGGCGACGTCGGCGCGGGCGGCAGCAGCGCCCAGTCGGTGTCGAGGACGTCCCCACGGGGGACGGCGCGGACGCGCAGCGAGTCCTGCCCCCAGGCCTCGACGACGAGGGTCTGCCCCCCACCACGCCAGACGAGGCCGGTGGGGGTGGCCGAGAGGTGCTGCATCGAGGTCCTTCCGGTGCCGGCGCCCGGGGGCGCCGTGGTCGTGGTGCGGGCCCCGACGAGCGGGGTGGAGCGGTGGGAGGACGGCGGGGGACGCCGGCCGTCCGGTGGGCGCCGGACCACCCGCCCGAGCGGCGGGCGGGTGGTCCGGGTGCCGACCCGGCAGCAGGAAGCGGGTCGGCGTCCCGGCCCTCGGGGAGCTCACCTCCCCCGAGGGCCGGGCGTCGGGTGGGTCAGCGGCAGCTCTTGGCCGCGTAGGCCGCCGTCCCGGTGGCGACGACGTCGCCCTTGGTGGCCGTCCAGGTGACCTCGCCGGCGGGGACCGACGTGGCGCGCGGTCGGATGGCCCGGCCCGTGGTGCGGTCCGGCGCCAGCTGCGGCACCGTCACCTGGCCGTGGGGCGAGGTGGCCGTGAAGGCCACGCGGGCGTCCTCGTCGTTCGTCATGGTGACCTGGAGGAACGTGTTCCGCCCCACGCACCGCGACTCGACCGCGACCGCCACGTCGAGCTGCGGCTCCGGCTCGGCGTCCGACGCCACGAGGGGCGTGACCCGGAGCGTGTCGAGGTTCGGGGCCCACTCGGACCGGAGCAGGATGCCCGGCCACGTGTCGGACGCGTACGTCACGCCGTCGAAGTTCGGCTTCTCCTCGGAGGAGATCCGGACCGTGTTGGTCCCCTCCGTGAGCTCGACGGGGACCGTCAGCTCCCAGAAGTTGTTCTGGTGGAAGGAGTGGGGGAACGGGACCCGCTGCGCCTCGCCGCCGTTGACCGAGATGTACGCGTAGCGCGCCACCGGGTCGGGGTTGTAGTGCGTCGCCGGCGACTGCTCCTGGTTGGAGTAGCGGAAGGTCAGCGCGTGCTTCCCGTCCTCGGCGGCCACGACGTCGTCGAAGGTCAGCGTGCTGCCGTTGCCCGGCGCCCCGCCGACGTCGACGACGGCCTTGCCACCGCTGGCGAGCGACATGTCGGCGACCCGTGCGGTGCCGGCGAGCGTCGCGTCCTCGGCCTCGTGCTCGGTGCTCGGCAGGGCGTCGTCGGGCCAGGTGACCCGCAGCCGGTCGACGAGCGTGGTGCCCGAGACACCGGTGACGGTGACCTTGTTGATGCCTCCGGACAGGAACGTGGTCACCTCGGTGCCGGTGGAGACCTCGTTCTCGTTCACCGTCACCGTGTGGGTGCCGTCGCTCGTGGCGTCGAGGGCGAGGGTCGCCCCGGCGTCCACGGGCGAGTGGACCCAGAAGGTCACGGCCTGGTCGGCGCCGAGGCGGGCCTTGCCCGCGCCGGAGGACTGCCCGGTGTGGTCGAGGGTGGCGCCGTCGTCCAGACGCGCCTGCTCGGCCTCGTAGGTCTCCTCGGTGTGCGCCGGGTTCGCCAGCGACAGGTCGATCTTGTCGATGAGCACGTCGCCCTTGGTGGACCCGGTGCCGTCGGCGCTGCGGGAGGCGAGGGTGATGGCGCTCCTGCCGGCCGGGAGCTGGACGGTGGTCTTCTCCTGGTCCCAGACGACCCACTTGTAGCCCAGCGGCATGAACAGCTCCTGCTCGGAGGCCGCCCGGCCGTCGACCCGCAGGAAGACGTTCACGGGGCCCTGCTCGGCGTTGATCTGCGCCGTGTTGAGGGAGTTGGCGAAGACGCTGAGGTCGTACTCGCCGGCCTGCGGGACGTCGACCTCGAAGTCGAGGCTGACGTCGGCCCCGGTCCGGAGGCCACCGACGTTGTACTCGCCGGAGGTGTAGAAGCTGCCCTGCCGCGTGGGGCCGCCCTCGGGGCCGTTGACGGTGATGCCCGCGCCGCGGCGGGTGGCGTCCTCGGCCTCGTAGGTGGCGTCCCAGAGGACGGGGTTGCTCGACGTCGCCGTCGCGCCCTCGCCGGGGCTGACGACGACCTGGTAGGCCGACTCGTCGTCGAGCAGCGGCACCTCCTCGCCGCCGAAGTGGACGACGAGCTCGCCGTCCTGCACCTCGGCGACGTACTCGGCGACGGTCGGCGGGTTGGCCGAGCTGCCGAGCTGGCCGGTCCAGCCGATCTCCTTGACCTCGACGTGCACGGTCTCGCCGAAGACGTCGGCGGGGACGTTGTCGAAGCGCAGGAAGGACTCGCCCTCGGCACCACCGATGATGGCGCGGGCCTGCCCCTTCTCCTCGTCGAGGCTGGCCACGCCCTGGAGGGTGTAGCTGACGCCCGGCTGGGGCGGGGTGAGCTCGACCGTGTCGCCGCTCATCGAGGAGTAGGCGTTGAGCAGCCACCACTGGCCGTTGGCCTTGTTCGCCTCGACGGCGGAGTCGGACAGGTTGCCGTCGATGTTCCAGTAGGCGATGTCGCCGAAGACCTTGCTGTCCTCGAGCGCCGAGACCCACTGGATCATCTGGCCGGGCACCGAGGTGTGGTAGTTGAACGCGTACTCGGTGATGTTGATGGGGAGCTCGGTGCCCTCCCGCTCGGTGCCGGCGAAGATCTCCTCCTCCCAGCCGCGGTAGCGGTCCACGCTGGTGCGGATGGTCGCCGGGTTGGACAGCTCGTGCCACGAGATGACCTCCGGCACGGTGTCGGCCGCCACGGCGTGCTCCATGAAGCCGTGCACCTGGTCGTACAGCACCGACGTGTTGGGCCCGCTGATGCGCGCCTCGGGCCACTTGTCCTTGATCATCCGGTACGCGCGGTCCCAGGACGCGAAGAAGTACTGCGGGTCGTCCAGCCAGCTGATGCCGTTGTAGCTCCACTGACCGCTGCCGAACATGTTGCCCTCGGGCTCGTTGAACGGCATGAGGACGATGTTGTCCTGCTCGTCCTCGGGCAGCTGGAGGACCTGGTCGACCTGCTTCTCCAGCTTCTCCATGTAGATGTCCATGCGCTGCTCGGGCGTGTCGCCCGGCCACTGGTACGGGAAGCCGCGGTGGATGTCCGTCATGTAGACGTAGACGTCGCCGTCGCTGGTGGCCGCGAGCGGCTCGACCACCTCGAGCGCGTCGGCGCCGGGGTGCTGGGGGCCGTCCTGCGCCTTGGTGGCCACCGACTGCAGGTCGATGCCCTCGAGGAGGTTGCGCGTGGGCAGGCCCTCGTCGTAGACGCCGTAGAGGGTCCCGGACGCGCCGCCCAGGAAGGCGCCGGTGCTGGTGGCCAGGTCGACGGTGACCTCGCCCGGCAGCGTGACGACGACCGTGGCGGTGACGGTCTGCTCGGTGCCCGCGACGCGCCCCTCGACCGTGAAGCGGCCGGGCTGGGCGTACGCGTCGGCGGGCACGTCGGCCCAGGTGATCGCGACAGGGCGGCTCAGGCCGTCGGAGTACGTCGCGTCGACCGTGCGCGGCAGCGTGGGCGCCACCGACCGGGTCGTGCGGACGTCGAAGGTCGAGGTGGCGAGGCCGGAGACGGTCGGCAGGTCCTGGCCGTACAGCTCGACGACCTGCTCGGGCGACATCGCCGCGTCGAAGACCTGGAAGTCGTCGACCGCTCCGTCGAAGAACGGATGGCCCTCCCAGAAGGCCCGGCCGATGCGACCGGACGTGCCGTCCGCGTGCAGGACGGCGTCCAGGTCCAGGGCCGCCGACTGCCGGCCGACCTCGAGGCCGTTGACGTAGTAGACGACGGTCGACCCGTCGAGCACCGTGGTGGCCTGGACCCAGGACCCGGTGGGCAGCTTGCTGCCGCCTGAGACGCCCACCTCGGCGTTGCCGTTGACCGGCTTGACCGACGAGCGCGTCCGCGCGTCGCCGCTGAACGAGGGCGTGAGGAAGGTGGCGCGCTCGTTGTTCGCGCCGAGGTTGTAGACCCACTGGAAGTCCGGTCCGCCGTCCCAGCGCACCCACGTCGAGATGGTCGCGGCCTCCAGGCCCTCGAAGACCCCGCCCGGGATCTCGACGAAGGGGGAGTCGGTGCCGGGGGTCCCGCCCGGGAGCTCGAGGGCCGTGCCGGCCGCACCCTCGACGACGGTGGCGCCGCCGGCGCCCCGCAGCTGCCCGTCGAGTCCCTTGGCGGAGGAGTCGGGGACCACGCCGCCGGCGAGGTCCACGTCGTCGAAGGTGTAGTGGAGGACCAGCTCCGGCGTCTCCGCCGCAGCGGCGGGGGCCGGTGCGGGGGCGGGCCGCGTCGCGGCGGTCGTCGCCCCTGCGGTGGGGATGACCATGGCTGACGCGACGGCGGCGACGGCGACCGTGCGCCGCCTCCGTCCTGCGTGGCGTCGTTCGTGGGCAGACATCGTCGTCGCACCTCTCTCGTCGTCGTGCGCGTCACGGCCGGTCGCTCCCGGCCCGTGGTCGGGCGGCGCCTCGTCGCGCCGGCGGTCGAACTGTCGAATCGATTCGACAGCCGAACCGTACGCGGCTGCGGCAGAACGGCGCAATACCCTCGCGATGTGCGACGGCGCACGTCGGACGGGGCGACGGGACGGGGAGGGAGCCGGGTGGCGACCATCGGCGACGTGGCCCGCGAGGCGGGGGTCTCGCCGAGCACGGTCTCCTACGTCCTGTCGGGCAAGCGGGCCATCTCCGCCGAGACCGCACGCCGGGTCAACGAGGCGATCGCCCGGCTCGACTACACCGTCCACCTCGGCGCCCGGGCGCTGCGGACCGCCCGGACGATGACGCTGGGCGTCGTCCTGCGCTTCCACCACGCCGAGTTCGAGCCGGCCATGGCGACGTACCTCGTGGCGCTGGCCGACGCCGCGCGCGAGGCGGGCTACTCGCTCCAGCTCATCACCGACGAGGACGCCGCCGCCGCCGTCGGTCGTGCGGTGCGGGAGCAACGGGTCGACGGCCTCCTGCTCCTCGACGTCCTCGAGGACGACCCCCGCTTGGAGCCCCTGCGCCGCAGCCCTTTCCCGGCCGTCCTCGTGGGGATGCCGCCCGACCCCGGGCCCGCCGACGCCGTCGACCTCGACTTCGCCGCGGCGGCCGAGCTCCTCGTCGAGCACCTGGCCGACCGGGGGCACGAGCGCGCGACGCTGGTGCGGTGGGCCCCGGAGGTCTACGCGGCGGGGCACACCTTCGCTCTCCGCTTCGCCCGGGCCGCGCACGCCCGGGCCGCCGAGCGCGGCCTCGCGCTCGTCGACCACGACAGCCCGACCACGCCCGAGGCCGTGCGCGCCGACCTCGCCGACCTCCTCGGCGGGGACGACCGCCCGTCGGCGCTGCTCGTCCACAACGACGCCGCGGCCGCCATGCTCCCGACGGTCCTCCACGACCTCGGGCTCCGTGCCGGGGAGGACGTCGCCGTCGTGAGCCTCCACTCGGCCCGGCTGGCGTCCTTCTTCGCCATCCCCTTCACCTCGGTGGAGAGCGCCCCGGGGCGGGTGGCGCGCGGCGCCGTCGAGCTGCTGACGTCGCGGCTCGACGCCGCCGCCGGCGCCCCCGCCCGGCGGCTCGTCGTGCCCGAGCTGGTCGACCGCGGCAGCGGGACGGGCCCGGCCCGGGCCACCCCCGGGCGCTGACGACGCCGGGCGTCCCGGGCGCCGGGTCCCCCTCAGGTCGGACGGCGGACGGTCCGGTCGGACGAGGAGGACCAGCCCTGGGGACGACGACAGGGGCCGGTCGGCCGACCTAGCGTCGTCGTCATGGCACCTCACCGACGCCCGAGGCAGGACCGACGACGGCACGCGCGACGAGCCGCCCACGACCCCCGGGTCGGGACCGGCACCGCGCGAGGGGATCTCCGGTGATCGTCGCCGAGGGCCTCACCAAGCGGTACGGCGCCACGACCGCCGTCGACGGGATGAGCTTCCGCGTGGAGCCCGGCCGGGTCACCGGCTTCCTCGGGCCGAACGGCGCGGGCAAGTCGACGACGATGCGGATGGTCGTCGGGCTCGACCGGCCCACCGCGGGCCGCGTCACCGTCGGCGGCCACGCGTACGTCGACTCCCCCGCGCCCCTGCGGGAGGTCGGCGCGCTCCTCGAGGCGCGCGCCCTCCACCCCGGCCGCAGCGCCCGCGACCACCTGCGCGCCCTGGGCGCCACGCACGGCATCGGCGCGGGCCGCGTCGACGAGGTCCTCGAGACCGTCGGCCTCACGGGCGTGGCCCGGCGCCGTGCCGGCGGCTTCTCGCTCGGCATGGGGCAGCGCCTCGGCATCGCCGCCGCGCTGCTCGGCGACCCGCGCGTGCTCGTGCTCGACGAGCCGGTCAACGGCCTCGACCCCGAGGGCGTGCGCTGGGTGCGGCAGACGGTGCGCCGGCTCGCCGACGGGGGCCGCACCGTCCTCGTCTCGTCCCACCTCATGGCCGAGATGGCGATGACCGCGGACGACCTCGTCGTCGTCGGGCGCGGACGCGTCGTCGCGACCGGCACGGTCGCCGAGGTCGTCGCCTCGGTGAGCGACGCCTCCGTCCTCGTCCGCAGCCCGCGGGCCGCGGACGTCGCCGCCGCCGTCCACCGGGCCGGCGGCCGCGTCGAGGGCGGCGCCGCCGGTGCCCCGCTCGTCGTCCGCGGCCTCGACGCCGCCCGCGTCGGCGACCTCGCGGCCGCCGAGGGGCTGCCGCTGCACGAGCTGACCCCCCGCCAGGCCTCCCTCGAGGACGCCTTCATGACCCTCACGGCCGGCGACGTCGAGTACGCCTCCGCCGCAGCCCCTGCCACCTCCGGGAGGACCTCGTGAGCGCCACGACGCACGCCCCTGGCCCCTCGTCCGCCGGCGCCCGCGACGGCGTCACCCTCGCCCGGGTGGTCCGCTCCGAGCGCATCAAGCTCTTCACCCTCCGCTCGACGTGGTGGACGCTCGCCCTCACCCTCGCGGGCGTCGTCGGCATCGCCGCGCTCCTCGCGGTCGTCACCGCGGCCACGGGCGGCGTCGGCGGGCCGACGGACGTCACGTCCCTCACGACGGGCGTCCTCCTCGGCCAGATCCCCGTGGCCGTGCTCGGCGTGCTGACCATCACGGGCGAGCACGCCACGGGCGCCGTCCGCGCGACGATGACCGCCGTCCCGCGCCGGGTCCCCGTCCTCGTGGCCAAGGCGGTCGTCCTCGCCGCCACGGCCTTCGTCCTCGGCGTCGTCGGCGTGCTGCTCTCGGCGCTCGTGACGCTGCCCCTCTACGGCGCCGACGCCCCGTCGCTCCTCGACGGCACCGGGGCGCGCGTCGTCGTCGGCACCGGGCTCTACCTCGCCGGCGTCGCGCTGCTCGGCCTGGCGCTGGGGTGGCTGGTGCGCGGCTCGGCGGGCGGCGTCGCCCTCGTCCTCGCCGTCCTGCTCTTCCTGCCGAGCCTCCTCATGCTCCTCGGGTCGCTGCTCGGCTGGGAGTGGGTCTCCCGCGCCGCGGCGTACCTGCCCGGCGAGGCCGGCGCCCAGGTGCTGTCCGTGGTCCCGGGCGAGCTCGGCCCGTGGGGGGGCCTGGGCGTCATGGCCCTCTGGCTCGTCGTGCTCCTCGGCGCGGCGGCGCTCGTCCTGCGCCGCCGGGACGTCTGAGGGAGGTCCCCCGACGCCCCGCCCGGGGCGGTGGGCGACGATGCCGGGCGTGACCGTGCCCGACCCCGCGCCCTCCCACGGCGTCCCCGCGCGTCCCGACGCGCCCGCCGTCCCGGCCCCCGCCATGCCCGCGGACGCCCTGCCCCCCGCCGACGCCGCTGCGCCGCAGCAGGAGTGGTGGCGCACGGCCGTCGTCTACCAGGTGGTCCTGCGGGCCTTCGCCGACGGCGACGGCGACGGGTGGGGCGACGTCGCCGGGCTCCGCGCGCGGCTGCCGTACCTCGCGGCGCTCGGGGTCGACGCCGTGTGGGTGAACCCCTGGTACGTCTCGCCGATGGTCGACGCCGGCTACGACGTCGCCGACTACCGCCGCCTCGACCCGCGGTACGGCACGACGGCGGACGCCGAGGCGCTCGTCGCGGAGGCGCACGCGCTGGGGCTCCGGGTGATGCTCGACGTCGTCCCCAACCACACCTCCGAGCAGCACCCGTGGTTCCGCGCCGCCCTGGCCGGCGACGAGACCGCGCGGGCCCGCTACCTCTTCCGGCCGGGCCGCGGCGAGCACGGCGAGGAGCCGCCCAACGACTGGGAGAGCTGCTTCCGCGGGCCGGCGTGGACCCGGACGACGACGCCCGAGGGGGAGCCGGGCGACTGGTACCTCCACATGTTCGCGCCCGAGCAGCCCGACCTCGACTGGTCGAACCGCGAGGTCCACGACGAGATGCTCGACGTCCTGCGCTTCTGGTTCGACCGGGGCGTGGACGGCTTCCGCGTCGACGTCGCCCACGGCCTCGTCAAGGAGGCCGGGCTGCCCGACGCCGACGGGCGCGACCGCCGCACCGAGGAGCACCCGGGCTGGGACCAGGACGAGGTCCACGACATCTGGCGCGAGTGGCGGGCGCTGGCCGACACCTACGACCCGCCGCGGGTCTTCGTGGCCGAGGCGTGGCCCGCCCGCCGCGCCGAGCGGCTGCCGCTCTACCTCCGGCCCGACGAGATGCACACGGCCTTCGAGTTCGAGCCGCTGCACGTCGCGTGGCGGGCCGGGCCGTGGCGCGACGTCGTCGACCGGTCGGTCGCGATGTCGGGGCTCACGGGGGCCCCGTGCGCGTGGGTGCTCACCAACCACGACGTCGTCCGGCAGGCGACGCGCTACGCGCGCAGCCAGTTCCCCGAGAAGGGCACCAACGAGACCGAGCGCGCGCGCTGGCCCACGGAGGTGCCCGACCTCGCGCTGGGACGTCGCCGCGCCCGCGCCGCCGTGATGCTGACGGCCGCGCTGCCCGGCGTCCTCTACGTCTACCTCGGCGAGGAGCTGGGCCTGCAGGAGGTCGAGGACGTCCCCGACGACCGCCGCACCGACCCGATCTTCACGCGCTCCGGCGGCACCGACCCGGGCCGCGACGGCTCCCGCGTGCCGCTGCCGTGGTCGGGCGACGCCCCGCCCTTCGGCTTCTCGCCGGAACGCCGCCCCGACGGCAGCCCCGCCCTGGACCCGTACCTGCCGCAGCCCGCCGGCTGGGGCGCGCTGACCGCGCAGGCCCAGGCCGCCGACCCCGCCTCGACGCTCTCCCTCTACCGGCGGGTGCTGGCGCTGCGGCGCCAGCACCTCGCCCAGGCGGGGCCGATGCGGTGGGTGCGGACGCCGTCGCCCGACGTCCTCGCCGTCGCCCGCGAGGGCTCGCACGTGCAGTCGTGGGTCAACCTCGGCGCCGCGCCCGTGGACCTGCCGGCCGGGGCGCGGGTGCTCGTGGCCTCCGAGCCCGTCGAGGGCGGGGTGCTGCCGGGCGACGCCGCGGCGTGGGTGGAGGTCGACGGCTGAGCCCACGGGGCGCCGGTCGCCGGCCCCTCAGAGCCCCAGGACGGCCTGCGCGACGAGGAAGTAGACGACGAGGCCCGTCGCGTCGACGACCGTCGTGATGAAGGGCGAGCTGACGACGGCCGGGTCGACGCCGACCCTCGTCGCGACGACGGGCACGACCGAGCCGACCGTCGTGGCCAGCGTGCAGACGACGACGAGCGACAGGCAGAGCACGAGGGCGACGTCGGGGCCCGCGACGAGCGTCGCCGGCACCGCCCCGACGAGCGCCAGCGACGTCCCCAGGAGCAGGCCGGTCGCCGCCTCGCGGGCGACGACGCGGCCGACGTCGGACGGGCGCACGTCGCCGACCGACAGCGCGCGGACGACCGTCGTCACCGCCTGCGCGCCGGCGTTGCCGCCCGTGCCGATGAGGAGCGGCACGAAGAGCGAGAGCGTCACCACCTGCGCGAGCGTCGCCTCGAAGGCGCCGAGCACGCCGACGGTGAGGCCCGCGCCGACGAGCAGGACGAGCAGCCACACCACCCGCGCGCGGACGAGCCGCGGCACGGACGTCGCGAGGTACGGCCGCCGCAGGGGCTCGCTGCCGCCGCCGCGGGCGGAGTCCTCGTCCACCTCCTCCTCGAGGACCCGCATGGCGTCGTCGACGGTGAGGACGCCGAGCAGCCGCCCGCCGTCGTCGACGACCGGGGCGGCGAGCAGCCCGTGGTCGCGGACGGTGCGGGCGGCGACCTCCTGGTCGTCGTCGGCGCGCACGACGACGGGCCGGCTCATCACCTCGCGCAGCGCGACCTCGTCGGGCGTGAGGACGAGCCGCCGCAGCGCGACGACGCCGACGACGACCCGGGCGTCGTCGACGACCGGGAGCATGTAGACGGTCTCGGCGGCGGCGCCCTCGCGGCGGACGTGGTCGAGCGCGCGGCCGACGTCCCAGCCGTCGGGCAGCGCGACGACCTCGGGCGACATCCGGCGCCCCGCCGAGTCCGGCGGGTGGCCCGCGAGCGCGACGGTCATCCGGCGCTCGTCCTCGGGGAGGCCGGCGAGGAGTCGCTCGGCGACGTCGTCGGGGAGGCCGTCGAGGAGCCGCGCGCGGTCGTCGGGGTCGAGGCGGAGCGCGAGCCCCGCGCCCACGGGGTCGGGCAGGGCCCGCAGGAGCTCGGCCTGCAGGGGCGGGTCGAGCGCGGCGAGGACCGCCGTCCCGGTGCGGGCGTCGAGCGCCCGGACGGCGGTGGCCCGCGCGCCGCGGTCCAGCCGCTCGAGCTCGTCGACGGCGGCCGGGACGCCCAGCCGCGCCACCTCTCGGCTCACCGCCCCGGGGTCGTCGGCGCGCACGAGCACCGCCAGACCGGCGCCGCCGCCGCCCGTCCCGCCGTCCTGCTCCGGCCGCCCTCGCTCCCGCACCGGTCGATGGTCCCCGATGGCACCGGGCCGGGCCGCGCCCGACGATGGCGTCGTGGACGACGCGACCCCGACCGCGAGCCCCTCCGACGCCGGGGACGGCCCGGCCGAGTACGACGTCCTCGTCGTCGGCGGCGGCCCCGCCGGCACGACGGCGGCGCTGCGGGCCGCCGAGCTCGGCGCCCGGACGGCGCTCGCGGAGGCCCGCCGGACGGGCGGCACGTGCGTCAACACCGGCTGCGTGCCGACGCGCGTCCTCGCCAAGACGGCGCGGCTCGTGCGGGAGGTCCGCCAGGCCGCCGACTACGGCCTCGCCGTCAGCGAGCAGCCCGTCGACTGGCCGCGCACGGTCGCCCGGGTGCGGGAGCGGATCGAGGCCGTGCAGGAGGCCAAGGCCGAGCCGGACCGCCTCGCCGACGCCGGCGTCGACCTCCTCCTCGAGGGCCGGGCCCGCTTCGTCGGGCCCCACGAGGTCGAGCTCGAGGGCACCGGCCGCCGGGTCCGCGCGCGCACCGTCCTCCTGGCGGTGGGCGGCCACACCCGACGGCTGCCGATCCCGGGCACGGAGCTGGCCGTCGTCCCCGAGCACGTCCTCGACCTCCCCGCGGTGCCGCGTCGGCTCGCCGTCATCGGCGCGGGCAACACCGGCGCCCAGCTCGTCACGGTGTTCAGCGCGCTGGGCAGCGAGGTGACGCTCCTCGAGGTCGCGCCGCGGATCCTCGCCCAGACCGACGCCGACGTGTCCGCCGCCGTCCACGAGGCCTTCGTCGACCAGGGCATCGCCGTGAGCGTCGGCGTCCAGGGCGTGACGTCGCACGAGCGGGCCACCACCGCCGAGGGCGCCGAGGGCGTGCGGCTCACGTGGATCGCGCCCGAGGCCGACGGCGGCGGCGAGCGCTCGGAGGTCTTCGACGTCGTCGTCCAGGCCACCGGGTGGCCCGCGCGGCTCGAGGGCCTGGGGCTCGACGCCGCGGGCGTGACGCACGACCGCAAGGGCGTCCCCGTCGACGAGTACCTGCGCACCGACGTCGAGCACGTCTACGCCATCGGGGACGCGAACCAGGACTCGATGCTCGTCCAGGCCGCCCACCGCGAGGCCGAGGACGCCGCCGTCAACGCCGTGCTCGGCCCGCGCCGCAGCCGCCGCCACCAGCTGCTCCCGGCGGGCGGTTTCACCGACCCCGACTACGCCGACGTCGGTCTCACCGAGGCGCAGGCCCGCGAGCGCGACCCGCGCTGCGTCGTCGCGACGGTGCCGTTCGCGTCGATGGAGCGGGCCGTCATCGACGACCGCACCCGCGGCTTCCTCAAGCTCGTCGCCGACCGCCGCCGCGAGCAGCTGCTCGGCGCGCACGCCGTCGGCGAGAGCGCGGTCGAGGTGGTGCAGGCGGTGACGACGGCGATGGCCGCCGGCGTCGACGTCGCCACGCTCGCCGGCGTCCAGTACGCCTACCCCACCTACTCGGCGGTCATCGGGGCCGCCGCCCGGGCGCTGCTCGCGGCGGACGACGCGGGCACGGGCGACGCGTGGGCGGAGACCGGGCGCGACTGAGCCCGCCGCGCGGGCGTCGGGTCCGACGTCTCCCGTGATCCCGGCCTCGGGATCACGGGAGACGTCGGACCCGGCCTCACGCCCGGTCGTGCACCGTGACGGCGTAGCCGTCGAGGTCGGCGAACGTGAAGGTCCGGCCGAAGGGGCCGTCGGCCGGCGGCACGAGGACCTCGACGCCGGCGGCGGCGAGCGCGTCGTGCAGCGCCTGGGCGTCATCGGCGTGCAGCCACAGCGCGACGCCGGCGCCGGGGCGCGGGCTCACCGCGTCGAGGTCGAGGCCGGGGAGCGGTGCCCGGACGGCGAGGGGGACCGGCGTCGTCGCGAAGACGACGGCGCCGGGGGGCGAGGCGGGTGCGCGGCGCAGGCCCAGGTGCTCCTCGTAGAAGGCGGCGGAGGCCTCGACGTCGCGCACCTGCAGCGCGAGGAAGTCCGGTCCGGTGACTGCGGCCACGATGTGCTCCTCCGGTCGTGTGTCAGGTTCCTGACACGGCCACGGTATGTCAGGCTCCGGACATGGCGCAAGAGGGCATCGAGCTCGGCACCTCCGTGGGCTACGCCCTCAAGCGGGCGGCGACGGCGCTGCGGGTGGCGATGGAGGAGGCCCTCGCGCCGCTCGGCCTCACCGTCACGCAGTACTCGACGCTCGAGCTGCTGGGGCAGCGCCCCGGGCTGTCCGCCTCGGCGCTGGCGCGGGGCACCTTCGTGACGCGGCAGTCGATGCAGACGGTGCTCGCCGGCCTCGTCGACCGGGGCCTCGTGACCCGGCCGTCGACGGCCCCGCACGGGCGAACGCTGCCGACCCGGCTCACCGAGGACGGCGAGGACCTCCGGGCGGGGGCGAGCGACGTCGTCGCCGCCGTGGAGCGCCGGATGCTCGACGGCCTGCCCCCCGGCGGCGAGCAGCGGCTCCTCGCGGGCCTCGTCGCCTGCACCGACGCCCTGGACCGCTCGGCGCCGACGGCGACGCCCGGCCCCACGACCTGAGCGCCCGTGGTGGTGTGGGGCCCACCACCGACCCCGACGCCCGGGAGGCCGCGTGACCGCCCCGTCCGCCCGCCGCTTCGTCGTCCTGCTGGCGCTGACCGTCCTCGCCGGCGCGGCGCTCGTGCTCGTCGTGCCCCGGACCGTCCGGCCCGACGGCGGCGTGCCCCTCGTCGTGCCGGTGCTGCTGGCCGTCGCCTGCCTCGGCGGCGGGCTCGCGGCCCGCGCCGCCCGGCCCGACCTGCGGGGACGCCGCTAGCGCGTCGTCCCCGACGTCGCGATCCCCGCGACGAAGTGCTTCTGCCCCAGGAAGAACAGGACGACCATCGGCACGGTCGTGATGACGCTCGCGGTGATGACGACCTGCCACTGGAACTCGCCGCCCGCGCCGAAGGTGTCGACGAGGGTCTTGAGGCCGCGCGGCACCGTGAAGTTCTCCGAGGACCGCAGGTAGATGAGCGGGCGCATGAGGTCGGTCCACGCGGCCTGGAACTCGAAGAGCAGCGTGACGACGACGGCCGGCTTGGTCAGCGGCAGGGCCATCCGCCAGAACAGCTGCCAGTTGTCCGCCCCGTCGATCGTCGCCGCCTCGAAGACCTCCCGCGGCAGCCCGAGGAAGAACTGCCGCAGCAGGAAGATGTAGAAGGCGCTGCCGAAGAGGTTGCCCGCCCAGAGCGGGACGAGGCTGTCGGTGAGGCCCAACGAGTTCCAGATGAGGAACGTCGGGATCATGGTCACCGCGCCGGGGAGCATCATCGTCGCGAGGACGAGGGCGAAGAGCGCCCCGCGGAAGCGGAAGCGGAAGTACGAGAACCCCCACGCGACGAGGGCGCTCGAGACGGTGACCGCGGTCGCGGCGAGCACGGTGACGAGCAGGGTGTTGCCGAGCCAGAGCAGCAGCGGCGCCTCGTCCCACACCTGGACGTAGGTGGCGAGCGTCGGGTCCTGCGGCAGGAGGCGGTTGTCGAAGACCTGCGACCGCGGCTTGAAGGACGCGGAGACGAGCCACACGAAGGGGTAGACGAAGACGACCGTCGCCGCGACGAGCGCCGCGGTCACGAGGACCCGCGAGGGCGTCCACCGCCGCCGGTGCCGCACGGCCGGCGGGGTCGAGGGCGGGCCGGTCTCCCCCGTCACGCCGGAGGCCCGCGCGGCGAGCGCGGCGGCCGGGTCGGCCTGGGCGGCGCCCACGGCGCCGGACCCGCTCCCGCTCACGGCTCCCGCCACGGGGACGGCGTCGTCCCGCGCGGCCCCCGGGCCGCCGCTGCCGGTCGGGGCGCTCACCGCTGCTCCCCCTCGTAGTAGACGAAGCGCCGCGACAGGCGCACCTGGACGAGCGTCACGGCGAGCACGACGACGAAGAGCCCCCACGCGAGCGCCGAGGCGTACCCCATCTGCAGGAACTCGAAGGCCTGCCGGAAGAGGTAGATCGAGTAGAAGAGCGCGGCGTCGTTGCTGTACGTCGAGTTCCCCGCGCCGAAGTAGGCGGTGTAGGCCTCGCTGAAGCTCTGCAGGGCCGCGATGGTGTTGACGACGGTGATGAAGAAGAGCGGCCCGCTGATCATCGGCACGGTCACGCTCGCCGTCCGCCGCCAGAAGCCGGCGCCGTCGACCCGGGCGGCGTCGTAGAGCTCGCCGGGCACGTTGCGCAGCGCGGCGAGCAGGATGATGACCGAGGAGCCCATCGTCAGCAGGCTGATGAGGACGAGGCCCGGCTTGACCCAGTCGGGGTCCGTCGTCCACGCGGGGCCCTGGATGCCCACCCACGACAGCACCTCGTTGACGAGCCCGACCTGCCCGTTGAAGAGGAGCAGGAGCAGGACGCCGAGGGCCACCGGCGGGGTCATGTTCGGCAGGTAGAAGGCCGTGCGGAAGAAGCCCGCCGCCCGTCCGCCGGCCTGGTGCAGCAGCAGGGCCAGCCCCAGCGACACGACCACCTGCAGCGGCACCTGCAGCAGGGTGAAGACCACGGTGTTCTCGATCGCCAGGAGGAGCTGCGGGTCCTCGGCCATCTGCCGGTAGTTGTCGAGACCGACGAAGCGCGGGGCGTTGATGACGTCGTAGTCCGTCAGCGACAGGTAGGCGCTGTAGAGCATCGGCCAGGCGGTGAAGACGAGGAAGCCGACGGCCCAGGGGCTGATGAAGAGGAGCGCCGCGCGGGTGTCCCGCCGCCGCCGCGCCCGGCCCGCCCTGCCCGGCGCCGTGGGCACCGGCGCCGCGGGGGACGTGCCCGCCCGCGGCGCCGTGGCCTCAGCCACGGGCGTCCCAGTCCTCCCACGCGGCGTCGAGCGCGTCCTGCGCCTCGCCCTGCGCCCGCTCCAGCGACTCCTGCGGCTCGGCCTGCCCGTTGAGCACGCGGTTGGCGGCGTCCTGCCACGCCGTCGTCACCGCGGCGTCCGCAGGGTTGGCGGCGAGCGCGAAGACGGCGTCGTTGGCCTCGTAGACCGCGTCGATGCCGCTCTGCCACGGCTCCCCGGCGTCGGTGGGCACCAGCTCGGCGCGGATGCGCTCGTCCGCCTCGTCGTTGGCGGTCAGGAGGCCGGTGAAGACGCGCCCGCTCTCCTCGACGGCGTCGACGCGCGCCTGCGCGGCGGCCATCCACGTGTCCGTCGCCGTCATCGTCACGGCCAGCCGGCAGGCGGCCTCGGGGTTGGCGCTGCCCGTCGGCACCGCCCAGGCGGACCCGGCGGTGTAGGCGATCGGCGCGCCCTGGCGGTCGCGGAACGGCGCGACGACGAGCGGGACGTCCGGCGAGACCTCGTTGAGGACGTTGAGGTACCACTGCTCGAAGGGCATCGCGCCGAGGACGCCGGTGGCGTACTGGTTCTCGGCGCCGAAGAAGTCCTGGGCGTCGCGGTTGGCCTTGACGGCCCCGAAGCCGCCCTGCCGCGCGTAGACGTCGGCGGCGAAGGTCAGCGCCTCGACGACGGCGGGGTCGTCCAGCTGCGCGGTCCGCCCGTCGTCCGACAGCAGCCGGACGCCGTTGGCGGCCGACCAGAGCGGGAGGAACTCCGGCAGCTTGCTGTCGTAGCCGATGACGTCGACCCCGCCGGCCGAGGTCACGGCCATCGCGTCGGCGGCCGCGGTGACGCCCTCCCAGCTCGACCCGTCGACGTCGGCGACGTCGAGGCCGGCGGCCTGCAGCAGGTCGCCGTTCGCCATGAGCACCTGCACCTGGTTGAACTCCGGGACGCCGAAGAGGGTCCCGTCGAGCGTGACCTGGTCCAGCGCCGACTCCCGGTAGACGCCCGGGTCGACGCCCTCGCCCTCGAGGCAGTCGTCGAGCGGCAGGACGGCGCCGCGCGCCGCGAGCGTCCCGATCTGGTTCCGGTTGGCGTTGATGACGTCCGGCGGGTCCTCCGCCGCGACGGCGGAGAGGAACTGCTGGATGTCGAGGTCGCCCTCGACGAGCTGCACGTCGACGTCGGGCAGCGCCTCCTGGGCCAGCGCGAAGCGGGTCTCGCCCACCTCGTCGCCCGTCCCGAAGCCCGCCACGACGAGCTCGCCCGACACCTCGGCGTCGCCGTCGTAGGTGACGTCGGCGGTGTCGCCGCCCGTGCCCGTCGCGCAGCCGGCGAGGACGACCGCGGCCCCCACCACGAGCGACGCCGGGCGCCGGGCCCGGCTCCGGCGGCCCCCCGCGCGCGTCCTGCTGCTGCCCATGCCGGCCCCCTCCGTCGCGAGCGCCGCGTCGTCGCGGCTCCTCCCGGATGGTGCACCCGGCGGGGCCTCCGGTGCGTGCGGCGGTCCGGTGCGCCGCCCCGGGCCTCAGCCGACGGCGAGGTCGTCGACCCGCACGTCCACCCGCACGCCGTCGACGCCGACGACGGCCGCCAGCGCCGCACCCACCTCGCGCCGCACGAGCTCCGCGAGCGCCGGCAGGTCACGCCCGTGGACGGCGACGAGCGACAGCACGAGGGCCGCGGGCGCCCCGCCCGTGCCCTCGCCGACGTCGCGGACGAGCGCCAGCGACACCCCGGGCACCCGGCCCGCGGCCTCCTCCGCCACCCGCTGGAGCACGACGCCGCGCACGCGCGTCTCGCCACGGTCGCCCGGCAGCACGACCCGGCCCGTGCGCGGCCCGAGCGCCCGGACGCGGCCCATGACGGCGTCGACGAGGTCGGCGGGCGGCGTCTCGGGCTCGACGAGCGAGGCCGTGACGGCGGACCAGCGCCGCTCGACGTCGTCGACGAGCGCGCGGCAGTGCGGGCACGTGCGCTGGTGCTCGTCCCGCTCGTCCCGCTCGTCGTCCGGCGGGTGCACCCGCCCCTCGAGGACGAGCTCGAGCAGGGGCGCCGTCGGGCGGCCGCACGGCAGCACGTCCCCCGCGGTGACGTCCTCGTCCCCGGTCATGACCACCCCTCCATCTCCGCCGTCAGCGTGCGCCGAGCACGCGCCACCCGCCCCCGGACGGTGCTCGCGGGGACCCCCAGGAGGAGCCCCGCCTCGTCGTAGCCCTGCTCGAGGACGGTCGTCAGCACGAGCGCGGCCCGCAGGTCGTCCGGCAGCCCCGCGACGCCGCGCCGCAGCGCCCGCCCCCGCGCCCGCTCCTCGACGACCTGCTCGGTCCGCACGGGCGCGGGCCGCTCCACGTCGTCGGGCACCGGCACGGGCCGGCGACGCCGCAGCGTGCTCATGCACTGGTTGACGACGACACGGTGCAGCCACGTGGAGAACGCCGCGCGGCCGTCGAAGCCCGGGAGCTTGGTCCACGCCTTGACGAAGGCCTCCTGCACGGCGTCCTGCGCGTCGCCGCGGTCGGCCAGCAGGCGGAACGCCAGCGTGAAGGCACGGGCCTGGTGGCGGCGCACGAGCTCCTCGAAGGCGGCGGTGTAGCCCTCCTGCGCGCGCGCGACGAGCGCGGTGTCGTCGGCGTCGGCGAGGCCGGCGGCCGACGCCCCCCGCACGCTCCCGGGCACCCGCGCCCCCTCCTCCGTCGTCGTGCACCGTCCGTCCGGGCGCTGCGAACGGAAGCGTCGCACCGGGAGCCGCCCCCGGCACCCGCGGGCGACCCACAATGGGGGCATGACGGGCGCGGGGGACGACGGGGCGTCGGCACACGACGCGTCGGGTCCCGCCGACGACGCCGCCCGGGCCGCGGCCGCCCTCCGGTCCGACCGCGGCCGCACCGCCGCAGCCCGCCGGCTGACGGCGGCGACCGCCGACGCCGTGGCGACGGCCGCGACGCGCCGCCGCCTGGACGTGCTCGCCCGGTGGGCCGCGCAGCTCGTCGGCAGCGCCTCCGCGCGGGTGGTCCTCCTCGACGACCTCCAGACGCGCGTCGGCGCCGCGGGGCCCCAGCCCGAGGACCTGCCCGCGTACGGCGACCGCACGGCGGACGGCCCCCTCGACCTCGCGGAGTGGCTGTGCGCCCGGACGGCCGCCTCGGGCCGGACCCTCGTCGTCCACGACACAGGCACCGACGCCCGCGTGCGCCACCTGTGGCCCGTGACCGACGGTGGCGTGGGCGCCTACCTCGGCGCCCCGCTCCTCGACGCGGAGGGCCGGGCGGTCGGGGCGGTGTGCGCCTTCGACGCCGCGGCCCGCACGTGGACGACGGCCGACGTCGACCTGCTGCAGCAGGTCGCCGACTCGACCGCCGCCGAGCTGGAGCTCGCGGCGCTGGCCGCGGAGCACCGGCAGAGCCGCCTGCTGCTCGACCTCACCGTCGCCGCCGCCGAGCTCGGCACCTTCGACCTCGACCTGGTCAGCGGCGAGCTCGAGATGAACGAGCGCCTCCTCGAGCTCTCCGGCCTCGACCCGCGGACCTTCGGCGGCCGCCCCGAGGACGTCTACGCCCACATCCACCCCGAGGACCGCGAGGCGACCGTCGCCGCGGTCACGGAGGCCACCACCCACGGCGGCGACTACCGGGCCGAGTACCGCATCGTGCTGCCCGACGGCACGGTGCGGTGGGTCGCCGCCCGGGGCGCCACCCTCCCGGGCCCGCAGGGGTCGGCGCCCGTCCGGCTGCTCGGCGCGGCCCTCGACATCACCGGCGTGCGGGCCGCGGCGACGCGGACGGAGCAGATCCTCGACGCCATGGCCGTCGGGTACCTGGCCATGGACGGCGGCTGGGTCGTCACCTTCGCCAACGCCCAGGCCGTCCGGGCCCTCGGCCGCCCCCGGGAGGAGCTGGTCGGCGGGGTGATCTGGGACCTCTTCCCGGCGACGGCCGGCACCGAGTTCGAGGCGGGCTACCGCCGGGCCGCCAAGACCGGCCGGCCGGTCACCTTCGACGCGTACTACCCCGCACCGCTGGACGCCTGGTACGAGGTGCGGGCCACCCCCGAGGGCGACGGCGTCGCGCTGTACTTCCTCGACATCACCGCGCGGAAGCGGGCGCAGCAGGCCGCCGAGGGCGCCGCGGCGCGGCTGGCCCTGCTCGCCGCGGTCACGCGCGAGCTCACCTCGTCGCCCGAGGACCCGGAGGCAGCCGTCGGCGCCCTCGCCCGCCTCGTCGTCCCCGAGCTCGCCGACTGGTGCCTCGTCAGCCTGCTCGACGACGACGCGCCCGCCGTCGGCCCCGCGCGTCGGGCACGGGGGCGCCGGGCGACGGAGCCCTCAGCGGGCCGTCGCGAGCACCGCGGGCTGCGTGACGTCGGCAGCTGGCACCACGACGAGGAGCTCCGCGGCACCGTCCGGGACTACGCCGCCCACCGGCTGGACGAGCTCGACGGCAGCGCCCCCGTGTGGCGCGCGCTGCGCGAGGACCGCCACGTCGTCGTCGACGACGCCACGGCCACGTTGACCGCCGCGATGCCCGGGGACGGGCCCGGCAAGGACCTGCTGCGGCGGCTGGCGCCGAGCAGCGGGGCGGTCTTCCTGCTGCGCGGCCGCGGCCGGGTCGTCGGCCTGCTGAGCCTCTTCCAGGGGCCCGACCGCGCGCCGCTCACCGCGGACGAGCTGGCCACGGCCGCCGACGTCGCCGACCGCGCCGGCACCGCGCTGGACTCGGCCCGCCTCTACCGGCAGCAGCGCGACCTCGCCGCCGGCCTGCAGCAGTCGCTGCTCACCGACCCCCCGCAGCCCGACGGGGCCCAGGTCGTGGTGCGCTACGTCCCGGCCGCCGAGGCGGCCCAGGTGGGCGGCGACTGGTACGACGCCTTCACCCAGCCCGGCGGCGCCGCCGTCGTGGTCATCGGCGACGTCATCGGCCACGACACCCGCGCCGCCGCCGCGATGAGCCAGGTCCGCGGCGCGCTGCGCACCCTCGGGGCCACGAGCGACGACACGCCCGCGCGGCTGCTGACCCGCACCGACGAGGCGATGGCCGCCCTCGGCATCACGACGACGGCGACCGCCCTCGTGGTCCGCCTCGAGCGGGTCCCCGGCGGGCGGGGCGACGGCGTGACCCGCGTCCGCTGGTCCAACGCCGGGCACCCGCCCGCCGTGGTGGTGCGCCCCGACGGCGCCGTCATGCACCTGGCGGCCCCGCGCAGCGACCTCCTCCTCGGCGTCCTGCCCTCGACCGACCGCAGCGACCACGAGGTCGTCCTCGAGCCCGGGTCCACCCTGCTCCTGTTCACCGACGGTCTCGTGGAGCGCCGGGACCGGTCGCTGCGCCACGGGCTGGACCGGCTGGACGAGGTGGTCGCCGGGCTGGCCACCGAGGAGGCCGACCTCGACGGGCTCGTCGACGGGCTGCTCGCCCGGATGCTGCCGCCGCAGCCGGAGGACGACGTCGCCGTCCTGGCGGTCCGGCTCGACGCCGGAACGACGCACCGGCCGTGACCGCTGGATCACGATCAGGTCACGGTCGTCACTCGAAGTAGCCGTCTGCGACAGAGCGTGCTCCGCTGTCCTCCGGGCCGAGACCTCTCGGACCGGGCGGTCGCACCGACGCGACTCCCGCACGTCTACCGCACCGGACGGAGATCCACGTGACCGCTCTCCCGCGCACGCTCGCCCTCACCGCGGCCCTGGGGCTCGCGGCGCTGCCGCTGGCCGCCCCGGCCATGGCCGCCGACGCCACCGACCTGTCCGGCAACCTCACCCAGCTCAACGACTCCGGCGTCACCGCCGAGGTCACCGGCTCGATCGACGGCACCGAGCTGAGGATCAACATCACCCCGAACGGGCTGCTCGCCGACGCCCCGCACGCCCAGCACATCCACATCGGCGGCACGAACTCCTGCCCGTCCAACGACGAGGAGGGCTCCGGCGCCGACGGCGCCCTGCAGGTCTCCGACGCCGCGGACCGCTACGGCGCCATCGCCGTCTCCCTCACCACCGAGGGCGACACCTCGCCCGACTCGGGCCTGGCCGTCGACCGCTTCCCGGTCGGCGACGCCTCCTACTCGCGGACCATCGAGGTCTCGCAGGAGGTCGCCGACCAGATCGCCGACGGCGACGGCGTCGTCGTCCTGCACGGCGTCGACCAGAACGGCTCGGGCACCTACGACGGCGACACCCCCTCCGACCTCGACCCCTCGCTGCCGGAGGAGGCCACGAACCCGGCCGCCTGCGGCACGCTCGACGTCGCCCAGATGTCGATGCCGGGCGGCGGCGTGGACACCGGCGCCGGCGGCGTCGCCGGGTCCGGCAGCACGACGACCTTCGTCGTCGGCGGTGCGGCGCTGGCCGCCGCCGGTGCCGCGGGCGTCGTCCTCCTGCGTCGCCGCGGCGCGCAGGACTGACCGACCCGCACCACCTGCACGACCCGTGGGGCGCGCGACCGACCGGTCGCGCGCCTCACGGCGCACCACCCGCCGCCCGACGACGACCGAGGGGCGCGTGCCGGATGACCGCCTCACCGCCGACGTCGACGAAGGCCCGGGGTCGCGCCCTCCAGGTCGTGACCGCGCTCACCGCCGTGCTCCTGGCCGGGGCTCTCGGCCGGGGATTCATGGCTGGTGGCCCCGACGCAGGACCCGCCGCCTCGGCCGGCGGGCACCACGGCACGGTCCCCGCGCCGTCGCCCCCGACGACCGCCGCAACGGCCGCCCCCGCGGACGCCCCCGCGGACGCCCCCGCGGACGCCCACGCCTGCCACGCGACGACCGCCCCCTCGAGCGCCTCCTCGAGCGCCCCGGGCACCACGGTCGGCGCCGACGGCCGCGTCGTCCACGACCACGGCGACCTCGAGGTCACCGTCATGCTCGGCGAGCACGGCCAGACCCGCGTCAAGGGCCCCGTCCGCCCCGGCGCCTACATCTCCTTCGTCAACCACACGACCGCCGACCAGGTCCTCACCAGCGCGGACGGGACGATCACCGTCGACGTCCCCCTCGTCCGCCTCGTCACGGTCCAGGCCCCGACCACGCCGGGCACCTACCGCCTCGTCTCCGGCACCGACAGCACCGTCGCCGCCGAGCTCGTCGTCGCCCCGTAGCGCCGCCACGCGGCCATGTGACCCACGTCACAGAGATCGCGCGTGACGACCGCCCGTGAGCCGCGTCTGACCTGGTGTACGCGACCGGCACACGGCCGGGCGCAGGACGGAAGGACCACCATGAGCCAGCAGACCTCCGCCACCACCGCCCGCGACACCAAGGGCACGACGGGCACGGCGCTCCAGACGACGCAGGGCACCACCTCGATCGCCGACCAGGTCGTCTCCAAGATCGCCGGCATCGCCACCCGCGAGGTCTCCGGCGTCCACGGCCTCGGCGGCGG
>NZ_RJKN01000012.1 GCF_003751265.1 Pseudokineococcus lusitanus | reverse complement strand
GCCGAGGTGGTCGGCCAGCCACTGCGTGGTCACGAGGCGCTCGGGGTGGGCGTACTGCGCCAGCGCGGGGCTCGGGTCGGTCGGGACGCTCACGGGTCTCCTCCTGGTGGGGCCGGGCCGCCTCGCGGGAGGCGGAGGGGTCTCGGTCTCGTACCTGCTGGGCGCAACGTCGCCCGCGCGGACCGATCTTCCCGGACGGCACCCCGCGTCCGTGCCCTTGCCCGCCAGCCGGGACGCCGCGGCGGCGCGTCCTGCGTAGGGTCGACGCCCGTGGTGGACCCCCGCACTGGTGACGGCGTCGGCTCCCTCGTCGGCAGGACGCCGCAGCTGGGGCGCGACCGCATCGTCGCCGAGCTCGTGCCCTCGCCCAGGTTCGCGGACGTCTCCTTCGGGTCCTACGTCCCCGCCCCCGACCAGCCCTCCCAGGCGCGGGCCGTCGAGGTGCTGCAGGGCCTCGCCGAGCGGGTCCGCGCGGGGCGTGCGGGGGAGCAGGGCGGCTCCGGCCTGCGCCGCCTCCTCGGGGGACGACCCAAGGCGCCCGCCGGCGCCCCCGGCGTCTACCTCGACGGCGGCTTCGGTGTCGGCAAGACCCACCTGCTCGCGTCCACGTGGCACGCCGTCCCCGGGCCCAAGGCCTTCGGCACCTTCGTCGAGTACACCAACCTCGTCGGCGCCCTGGGCTTCGCCGAGGCCGTGCGCGCGCTCTCGCCCATGACGCTCGTGGCCATCGACGAGTTCGAGCTGGACGACCCGGGCGACACCGTCCTCATGGCCCGGCTCCTGCGCGAGCTCGTCGACGCCGGCGTCCACCTCGCCGCCACCTCGAACACGCTGCCCGGGTCCCTCGGCGAGGGGCGCTTCGCCGCCGACGACTTCCTCCGCGAGATCCAGGCGGTGGGCAGCCACTTCGAGGTCGCCCGCGTCGACGGCGAGGACTACCGCCACCGCGGCCTCCCCGACCCGCCCGCGCCGCTCGACGACGCCGACCTCGTCACGGCCGCCCGCGACGCCGGGCCCGGCGCCGTGCTCGACGACTTCGGCGCCCTCACCGAGCACCTCGCCCGCGTCCACCCCAGCCGCTACCGCGCGCTCCTCGACGGGGTCGAGGCCGTCTTCTGGCGGGACGTCCGCCCGCTCGCGGACCAGAACGTCGCCCTGCGAACCGTCGTCCTGGCCGACCGGATGTACGACCTCTCGCTCCCGTTGGCCGTGTCCGGCGCCGGCCTCGCGGACCTCTTCACCCCCGAGATGCTCGAGGGCGGGTACCGCAAGAAGTACTACCGCGCCCTGTCCCGCCTCACCTCGCTGGCCCGCGGGACGGCCTGACGCCCCGGCCCCGCGCCGCCGGCCACGACGCTTGACCCCGGGCCGTCCGCGGGCGACGCTCGCCGCGCCGCAGCGGCACCGACGCCGCCGCGCACCCGCCGAGGCCGTGCGGGCAGGACCAGGGGCCGACGACGACGTCGGCGAGGGGGAGCGCCATGAGCCGTCACGACCAGCCGACCACGCGGAGCGTCCCGACGCCCCGCCCCGCGGTGGCGTCCCGCCCGGGGCGCCGGGCCGTCCTGGCCGGGGCCGCGGGGGCGGCGGCCCTCGCCGTGGGGGCCCCGACGGCCGCCACGGCCCGGACGCCGCGGCGCGACCCGCGCGTCCTGCGGTCCGCCCGCAGGGGGCTGGACTTCCTCGGCCGCATGACCGCCGCCTACGACGACGTCACGGGCGGCGGGCCCGTCCTGGCGCAGAGCTACAGCGACCAGAACGGCCTGTTCGCCACGGCCTTCGTCTACGACCAGGCGCTGGCCGTCTGCGCGGCCCTCGCCGCCGGTCGCCCCGGCGAGGCCGTGGCCCGCCGCCTGGGCGACGGCCTCCTCTTCGCCCAGGACAACGACCCCGTCCACGACGACGGCCGGCTGCGCCAGGCCTACAACGTCGGCCCGTACACGTTCTACGACGGCTCCCGCAACGAGCACGGGCTCCGGCTGCCCGACGGGACCGCCAACGTCGGCTACCAGTTCGGCTTCCTCGGCACCGCCGTCGGCGACATGGCCTGGCCGGGCATGGCCCTCGCCCAGCTCGCCGGGCGCACGGGGGAGGCGCGCTACCTCGAGGGGGCGCTGCGCATCGGCCGGTGGATCACGACGAACGCGCGCAACGGCGGCGCCCTCGGCGGCTTCTCCTTCGGCGTCGACGCCGCCGGGAACCGTGTCCCCAACGTCTCGACCGAGCACAACGTCGACTGCGTCGGGTTCTTCGGCCAGCTCGCCGCGGCCACGGGCGACGCCGCGTGGGCCCGGGAGGCCGACGAGGCCCGCGCCCTCGTCGAGCGCACGTGGGAGCCGGTCGGCGGGTACTTCTACACCGGCAGCAACGACGGCAGCACGCTCAACCGCGACCCGCTGCCGCTCGACCCCCAGACCTGGAGCTGGCTCGCGCTGCAGGACAGGCGCTTCGCCGGCGCCCTCGACTGGGCCGCGTCCGCCCTCGCGGTCGTCGACGACGCCGCGCAGCCGCGGAGCGCGCTGCCCGACGGCCTGCGCGTCGGCGGCGTGACCTTCAGCTCCGCGAGCCTCACGTCGACCGCCGTCTACGACGGGCGCGGGGTCAACCCGCAGGGCGTGTGGTGCGAGGGGACGGCGCAGCTCGCGACGTCCCTCGTCGACCGGGCCGGCCGCCGCGCCACCGGCCGGGCCGACGAGGAGCGCGCGGCGGCGCTGCTCCAGAAGATGCGCCGCGCCCAGGAGGGCGTCGGGCAGGGCCAGACGGTCGGCGGCCGCCCGCTGCCGGCGGCGTCGGGGCTCGTCGCCGCGACGAGCCCGATCGACACGGGCTTCGGCTTCGGCTACTTCCCGTCCCAGCACGTCGGGGCGACGGCCTGGTACGTCATGGCCGTCGAGGGCGCCAACCCCTTCCGGCGCACCGGGCTCCGCTGAGCCGCGCGGGCCGGCGGGACGTCCCGCCGGCCCGCCGCCGGGGCGGGCGCCGCGGCGTCAGCGGAGCCGGACGACCGCCACCGAGTGCGCCGGCAGCCGGACGACCTCGCCCTCGGCGACGACCTCGGCGTCCCCGTCCTCGCCGCCGTACGCGGCCACGAGCTCGGCGCCGCTCTCGCCCTCCACGCCGCCGCCGCGCTGGACGCCGACCTCCTGCGCCGTGTCGCCGAGGTTGGCGACGACGCGGAACGCACCGCGCACGAGCACGAGCCAGCCCGCGTCCTCGTCGCCGACGAGGTCGAGCGACGGAGACCGGCCCAGGACGTCGTCGCGCAGGTCGCCCTCGGCGGCCCGCAGCGCCAGCAGGCGGCGGTGCCAGTCCAGCAGCGCCGCCCCGCGGCCCGTCGTCGGCTCCGCCCAGTCGAGCACCGACGCGTCGCGGGTCGCGGCGTCCTGCGGGTCCGGCACGTCCTCGGCGTCCCAGCCGTGGGAGGCGAACTCGCCCCGCCGGCCCTCGCGGACCGCGGCGGCCAGCTCCGGGTCGGGGAAGTCCGTGAAGAACTGCCAGGGGGTGCGGGCTCCCCACTCCTCGCCCATGAAGAGCATCGGCGAGAAGGGGCCGAGGAGGACGAGCGCCGCGCTCGTGGCGAGGACGCCGCCGGGCAGCGTCGCCGAGGGACGGTCGCCCGTCGCGCGGTTGCCGACCTGGTCGTGGTTGGACGTGTAGGCGACGAAGGAGCCGCCGCGGTGCAGCGTCGGGTCGACCGGCCGGCCCCACACCTCGTCCCGGAAGGTCGAGAACGTCCCGGCGTGGAGGAAGGCGCCGGTCATCGTCGTCCGGAGCACGTCGACCGAGCCGAAGTCCACGTAGTAGCCCTGCCGCTCCCCGGTGACGAGGGCGTGCAGCGCGTGGTGGACGTCGTCCGCCCACTGCGCCTGCATGCCCCAGCCGCCGTCGCGCGCCGGCTCGACGGTGCGCGGGTCGTTGAGGTCCGACTCGGCGACGAGCGTCAGCGGGCGGCCGACCTCGTCGGAGAGCTCCGCCGCCTTGAGCGACAGCTCGGCGAGGACGTGGACCGCCGAGTCGTCGACGAGGGCGTGGACGGCGTCGAGCCGCAGCGCGTCGACGTGGAAGTCGCGCAGCCAGCGCAGCGCGCCCTGGACGACGTAGGCGCGCACCTCCCGTGAGCCGGGGGCGTCGAGGTTGACCGCGGTGCCCCAGGGGGTCTCGTGCTCGTCGGTGAAGTACGGCCCGAACTCGGGCAGGTAGTTCCCCGCCGGCCCGAGGTGGTTGTAGACGACGTCGAGGCAGACGCCGAGGCCGCGGGCGTGGCAGGCGTCGACGAAGCGCTGGAGCGCCTCCGGCCCGCCGTACGGCTCGTGGACGGCCCACAGGCCGACGCCGTCGTAGCCCCAGCCCCACCGGCCGGGGAAGGCGGCGACGGGCAGCAGCTCGACCACCTGGACGCCGAGGTCGACGAGGTGGTCCAGGCGCCCCACCGCGGCGTCGAGGGTGCCCTCGGCGGTGAAGGTGCCGACGTGGAGCTCGTAGAAGACCGCGCCCCGCCCGTCGACCCCCGCCCAGCCCTCGTCCGTCCAGGCGAACGCCGCCGCGTCGAAGACCCGGCTCGGCCCGTCCGGCCCCTGCGGCAGCCAGGCGCTGCGGGGGTCGGGGCGGGCGGGCCCGCCGTCGAGCGAGAAGGCGTAGTCGGTGCCGTGGCCGGCGTCCGCGACGGACGCGGACCACCAGCCCCCGCCCGCGCGGACGGCCTCGACGCGCGGGGCGTCGTCCGCCGCGGCGCCGGCGGCGGGCAGCAGGACCTCGACGCGCGCGGCGTCGGGGGCCCAGACGGAGAAGTCGTGCACGGGGTGCCTCCTGGTGCGTGGTGCAGGTGCGGGAGCCGGCGGGCCGCCGGGGTCGGTCAGGAGCGCTCGAGGAGGAGCGCGACGGGCAGGTCGGCCAGCAGGTCGGCCAGGCGCGCGGCGCCGGCCGCGTGCTCGCGGCCCGTGAGGACGTCGACCCACGTGCCGCCGTCGTCGACGTCGGGCAGCGTCAGGACGTGGTCGCCCCACCCGCCGAAGCGGGCGAGGGCGTCCGGCAGGCGGGTGGCCACCGTGACGGCCCGGGCGCGCCCGGCCTCGGTGCGGGCGAAGGCCACGGCCGACCCGCTGGAGGTCGGCAGCGGTGCGTACCCGGCGTCCGGCCCGGTGAAGGCGCCGACGAGGTCGCGCCGCGCCCGCAGGGCCCGCGAGGTGACGAGGAGCTTCTCCTCGTCGAGGTCGCGCGGGCGGGCACCGCCGTCCAGCCGGTCGAGCAGCGTGCTGCGGCGGTCGTAGTCGACCGCGCGACGGTTGTCGGGGTCGACGAGCGAGCGCTCGCCCAGCTCGGTGCCCTGGTAGACGTCGGGCACGCCCGGCATCGTCAGCTGGACGAGCTTCTGCCCCAGCACGGCCGTGCGCGCCGCGGGCGCCGTGGCGCGCACGAAGTCGCCGACCTGGGCCAGCACCGCCTCGTCGCCGAGGACGCCGCGGGCGAAGGCCGCCACCGCCTCCTCGTAGTCGGCGTCGGGCGCCGTCCACGTCGTGTGCCGCTTGGCCTCCTTGACCGCCTTCTCGAGGTACGCGAGCAGGCGCTCCTCGGTGATCGGCCCGCCCGGGCCCTCGACGCCCGCGGGCGTCCACGTCGCGACGAGCGTCTGCCACAAGAGCAGCTCGGTCGGCCCGTCGAGCAGCGGGGAGCGGTGGGCGGCGGCCGCGGCACGCCAGAGCGTCAGCGCCTCCGCCCACGCCGCCGGGACCCCGGCGACGACGGACAGCTGCACGCGGGCGTCCTCGGCCCGCTTGGTGTCGTGGGTCGAGAGCGTCGTCATCGTCGTCGGCCAGGACGTCACGAGGCCGGCGCAGAAGGCGTGGAACTCCTCGGGGGAGACGCCGAACCGCTCGGGGGCGCCGCCGACCTCGTTGAGGCTCGACAGCCGGAACCAGCGGTAGAAGGCGGTGTCCTCCACGCCCTTGGCCATGACCGGCCCGCACGTCTGCTGGAAGCGGACGACGAGCTCGGCCCGCTCCGCCTCCGCGGTGCGGCCCGCCGACCCGGCCTCGCGGCCGAGCAGGAGGTCGCGGACGAGGTCGAGGGTCTCGTGCCGCTCCGGCGCCAGCCGTCCCCGCGCGTGCTCCACGGCCTCGTCGAGGACGTGGACCGCCTCCGCGGGGGCGTCCTCGCCGGGCACGACGTACGCGCGGTACCGGTCGAAGGCGACGAGCAGCTCGGTGACGACCTCGGTGAACGCGCGGCGGGTGTGATCGCGCAGCAGGACGTCGGCGTGGGTGATGCCCGCGAGGAGGTCCACGAGCCGGTGGACCTCGGTGTAGAGGTTGTCGGCGACGACCTCGCGCTTGGCCTGCTCGACGACGCCCGCGAAGTCCGCGGGGTCGCCCGTCAGCTGCGTGAAGAGCGCCGTCAGCGGCGCCTCCCCGGCCGGGTCGACGAAGAGGCCGCCCACGCGCAGCAGCGCGTCGTAGCCGGTCGTCCCCGCGCAGGGCCAGTCGTCGGGCAGCTGCTCGGCGCCCTCGAGAATCTTCTCGACGACGACCCAGGCGCCTCCCGTCCGGTCGGCCAGCCGCCGCAGGTACTCCCGCGGGTCGGCGAGGCCGTCCGGGTGGTCGATCCGGAGGCCGTCGAGCTCGCCGTCGCGCAGCAGGTCGAGCAGCAGCGCGTGGCTGGCGTCGAAGACCTGCTCGTCCTCGACCCGGACCGCCGCGAGCGTGTCGACGTCGAAGAAGCGGCGGTAGTTGAGCTCCTCGTCGGCCACCCGCCAGTGCGCCAGCCGGTACCACTGCGCCTCGACGAGCCGGTCCATCGGCAGCGACTCGCTGCCGGGCCGCACGGGGAAGACGTGGTCGAAGTACCGCAGCAGCGGCTCGTCCCCGCTCGTGTCGAGCTCGAGCTCGCCGGCCGCGAGCACCTGCCCGATGCGGGAGCCGAGGACGGGCATGAGCAGCGCGTGGTCGTCGGTCGTCCAGTCGACGTCGAACCACGCGACGTACGGCGAGAAGGGCCCGTCGCGCAGCACCGACCACAGCGCCGTGTTGGCCGACGCGGGCGTCGGCACGGCCATGTGGTTGGGGACGACGTCCGCGACCGCCGACAGGCCCTCGGCGCGCAGTGCGGCGAGCATCCGCTCGAAGGCGGGGCGCCCGCCGGCCTCGTCGGACAGCCGGGAGTGGTCGACGACGTCGTACCCGTGCTCCGAGCCCGGCGCCGCCTGGAGGACGGGCGACAGGTACGCGTGCGTGACGCCGAGGCGGGCGAGGTACCCGGCGACGGCGGCCGCGTCGTCGTAGGTGAAGGCCGGCTGCACCTGCAGCCGGTACGTCGACGTCGGCACCGGGCGGCCCGGGCCGGGCCGGTGCGCCCGGCGGCGGGCGCCGTCCTCGACGTCCCCGGTGCCGGGTGCGGCGTCGGTCGTGGTCATCGGGGGTCTCCCTTGCGACGGCGGGGCGTGCGGCGCGAGCCGGCGACGGGGGTGGCGGGGGAGTCGGTGGCCCCGGGCGTGCTGGCGGCCCGGGTGCGGCGGGCGGTGGCCCCGCCGTCCGCGGCGGCGCTGGCCCGCGCCGCGGTGCGGACCTCCTCGGCGGCGGCCTCCGGGTCGGCGACGAGCACCACCTGGCTGCGTGCGCCGAGGTGCAGCGACTGCCCGGCCTGCACGACCTGGCCGTCGAGCAGGCTGGCCGTGTCGACGAGGACCCGCCAGGCCGGGCCGTAGGCGGCGTCGGGCATGACGAACTCGAGCACCTCGTGGTGGCTGTTGTAGAGGACGAGGAAGGAGTCGTCGTCCACGCGCTCGCCGCGGGGCCCGGGCTCGGGGATGTCGTGGCCGTTGAGCCACACCATGACCGCGCGGGCGAAGTGGCTGTTCCAGTCGCCGTCGCGCATGACGCCGGCGGCCGGGGTCATCCAGACGATGTCCGAGAGGTCGGACTGCCCGCCCTTGGAGGCCTCGCCGCGGAAGAACCGGCGGCGCCGGAAGATCGGGTGGGCCTTGCGCAGGTGGACCGCGCGCCGGGTGAAGGCGAGCAGCTCGCGCTGCTGGTCGTCGAGCTGCCAGTCGATCCAGGCGGTCTCGTTGTCCTGGCAGTAGACGTTGTTGTTGCCCCCCTGCGTCCGGCCCAGCTCGTCGCCGTGGGCGATCATCGGCACGCCCTGGCTCAGCAGGAGGGTCAGCAGGAAGTTGTGCTGCTGGCGCGAGCGGAGGACGAGCACCTCGGGGTCGTCCGTCGGCCCCTCGACGCCGCAGTTCCACGAGCTGTTGTGGCTCTCCCCGTCGGCCCCGCCCTCGCCGTTGGCCTCGTTGTGCTTGTCGTTGTAGGACACGAGGTCCCGCATCGTGAAGCCGTCGTGCGCCGTGACGAAGTTGATGGACGCGACGGGGCGGCGGCGCGAGGACTCGTAGAGGTCGCTCGACCCGGTGATGCGGCTGGCGAACTCGGCCAGGGTGCCGCCCTCGCCGCGCCAGAAGTCGCGGACGGTGTCGCGGTACTTGCCGTTCCACTCCGTCCACAGGGGCGGGAAGCCGCCCACCTGGTAGCCCCCCTCGCCGACGTCCCAGGGCTCGGCGATGAGCTTGACCTGGCTGACGACCGGGTCCTGCTGGATGAGGTCGAAGAACGCCGACAGGCGGTCCACCTCGTGGAACTGGCGGGCCAGGGTCGAGGCGAGGTCGAAGCGGAAGCCGTCGACGTGCATCTCGGTGACCCAGTAGCGCAGCGAGTCCATGATGAGCTGCAGGACGTGCGGGTGGCGCATGAGCAGGCTGTTGCCCGTGCCCGTGGTGTCGAAGTAGTGGCGCTTGTCCGAGTCGACGAGCCGGTAGTACGCGGCGTTGTCGATGCCCCGGAACGACAGCGTCGGGCCCCGCTCGTTGCCCTCGGCCGTGTGGTTGTAGACGACGTCGAGGATGACCTCGATGCCCGCCTGGTGGAGCGCCAGCACCATCGCCTTGAACTCGGGGACCTGCTCGCCGCGCGTGCCGGACGAGGAGTACTGGCCGTGCGGCGCGAAGAATCCGATCGTGTTGTAGCCCCAGTAGTTCGACAGGCCCTTGTCGACGAGGTGGGTGTCCTGGACGAACTGGTGGACGGGCATGAGCTCGACGGCCGTGACGCCCAGCTCCACGAGGTGCTTGACCATCGCCGGGTGCCCGACGGCGGCGTAGGTGCCGCGCAGCTCCTCGGGGATGTCGGGGTGCGTCATCGTCAGGCCCTTGACGTGCGCCTCGTAGATGACCGACTCGTGGTACTCGTGCCGCGGCGTGACGTCGCGGCTCCAGTCGAAGAAGGGGTTGATGACGACCGACAGGGCCGTGTGGCCGAGGCTGTCGTCGTCGTTGAAGGCCGACGGGTCGTCGAAGCGGTACGAGAAGAGGGACTCGTCGCCGTCGTCCTGCCCGTCGATCGCCTTGGCGTACGGGTCCAGCAGCAGCTTGGCCGGGTTGCACCGGTGCCCCGCCGCCGGGTCGTAGGGGCCGTGCACGCGGTAGCCGTAGCGCTGGCCGGGGCGGACGCTCGGCAGGAAGGCGTGCCACACGAAGCCGTCCACCTCGGTGAGCGGGACCCGCGTCTCCCGGCCGTCGTCGCCGATGAGGCACAGCTCGACGCGCTCGGCGACCTCGCTGAAGAGCGCGAAGTTCGTGCCGGTGCCGTCGTAGGTGGCCCCGAGGGGGTAGGGGCTGCCGGGGTAGGTGAGCATGGGTCCGTCCGTCTCGTCGGGCAGGTGCGCCCCGCGCGACGGTCCCCGGGGAGCCGGGACCCGGCGTCGGGAGCACGGTCACCCAACCGCACCGGGGGGTCGCCCGCGCGTCGGGGCCCGACGGCGCGCCGCCCGCCCCCCGCCGGGCCTAGCCTGCGGAGCCGTGGCGGACGTGCGGCAGGCCCTGCGCCGGGGCGACCTCGCGCCTGCCCGCCGGCGCACCCGCCGGGGCCGGGCGTGGGCCGTCGTCACCGGTGCCGTCGGGCTCGGCGCCCGTCACCGCGTCACCGGGCTCGCGGCCGAGGCGGCCTTCTTCGCCCTGCTGTCCCTGCCCCCGCTGGTCCTCGGCCTCGCGGGCCTCGCCGCCCTCGTCGGCTCGCGGCTCGGCGCGGACACGACGACCCAGCTCACCGACGTCCTCCGCACCCAGCTGAGCCCCTTCCTCACCGAGCGGGTCGTCGACTCGACGATCCTGCCGACGCTGGCGCAGGCGCTCGAGGGACCACGTTTCGACGTCATCTCGCTGGGCTTCCTGCTGTCGCTGTGGTCGGGCTCGCGGGCGCTCGCCGTCCTCCTCGACACCGTCTCGATCATGTACGGGATGGGCGGGCGCCGGGGCGTCGTCAGGGCCCGGGCCCTGTCGGTCGTCCTCTACGTCGTGGGCCTGCTCCTCGGCGCCGTCGCGCTGCCGCTGCTGCTCGCGGGGCCGGGCGTCCTCGAGCGGCTGCTGCCGGACGCGCTCGCCGACCTCGTCGGCCTCTACTGGCCCGCGGTCCTGCTCGCCGGCTCGCTGCTCCTGGCCGTTCTCTACCACGCGGCCACGCCGGAGCGGCTGCCGTGGCGGCGCACGGTGCCGGGCGCCGTCGTAGCGCTCGGGCTCTGGGTGCTCGCGTCGTGGGGCCTGCGCGTCGTCCTCGGGCTGACGACCGGGACCGAGACCGGCGTGACGATCTACGGCCCGCTGAGCGCGCCGATCGTCCTGCTGCTGTGGCTGTACCTGCTGGCCCTCGCCGTCCTCGTGGGCGCCGGTGTCAACGCCGCCGCCGAGGCCCAGCACGACGACGCGACGCGCTGACCCCGTCAGGGCGAGGCGAGGAGCCGCAGCAGCCGCCCCGTCTCCGTCGCGACGGCGTCGCGCGCCGGGCCCACGTAGCGCCGGGGGTCGACGAGCGCCGGCGCGGCGTCGAGGCGGGCCCGCACCTCGGCGGTGAAGACGCCGTTGAGGTGGGTGGAGATGTTCACCTTCGTCATGCCGGCGCGGACGGCACCGCGCAGCTCGTCGTCCGACAGCCCCGACGAGCCGTGGAGCACGAGCGGCACCTCGAGCGCCGCGGCGAGCGCGGCGACGAGCTCGGTGTCCACGGAGGCCACCCGCTCGGTCATGGCGTGCGAGGTGCCGACGGCGACGGCGAGCGCGTCCACGCCGGTGGCGGCCACGAAGGCGGTGGCCTCGGCCGGGTCGGTCCGGGCGCCGGGCGCGTGGACGCCGTCCTTGCCGCCCACCTCGCCGAGCTCGGCCTCGACGGCGACGTCGTGCGCGTGGCAGTGGTCGACGACCTCGCGCGTCGTGCGCACGTTGTCCCCGTAGGGGAGGACCGACCCGTCGTACATGACGCTGTCGACGCCCGCCGCGACGGCCGCGCGGACGAGGTCGACGTCGTCGGCGTGGTCGAGGTGGACGAGCGCGGGGACCTCGCAGGCGTCCGCCAGCGCCCGGGTCGCGGCCAGCAGCGGTGCGGCGCCCCCGTGGTACCGCACGCAGTTCTGGCTGACCTGGAGCACGACGGGCAGGCGCACCGCCTCGGCGGCGGCGACGAAGGCCTCCGCGTGCTCGAGGAGGACGACGTTGAAGGCGCCGAGCCCGCGCCCCTCGCGCCGGGCCTCGAGCAGGACGTCGCGGGCACGGCTCACGGGGTGACCTCCGGGTCGGGGGACGGCGGGACGGTGGCGGGACGGGGGGCCGGGAGCCGCGCGCCCAGCGCGGCGACGTCGGCGGGGTCGACCTGCCCGGCGAGCGGGGCGAGGACCGCGGCCGCGCCGAGCACGGCGGCCCGGCCCACCGCCGTCGGCAGGTCGGCACCGCCGCGCAGGGCCGCCACGAGGCCGGCCGTCGCGGCGTCGCCGGCGCCGGTGGGGTTGCCGACGACGCCGGGGACGCCGGGCTGGAGGACGGGCGCGCCGTCGGCGTGGGCCTCGAGCCCGTCCGCGCCGCGGGACACGACGACGACGGCGCCGGCGTGCTGCCGGAGCCGGCGCACCGCCCCGGCGAGGTCGGCGGCGCCCGTGGCGGCGCGGGCCTCCTCCTCGTTGGGGACGAGGAGGTCGGCGCCGGCGTCGGCGGCGAGGACCAGCGCGGGCCCGCTCGCGTCGACGACCACCCGGGCGCCCGCCCCGCGCGCCGTCCGGACGAGGTCGCCGACGACGCGCTCGTCGCCGGGCGGGAAGGACCCGGCGACGACGAACCACCCGCCCGGGGCGCAGCGGGCGCGGACCTCGGCCAGCACGTCCTCCCACGCCGCGGGCGGCAGGGGGTCGCCCGGCTCGGCGTAGACCGTCGGCGGGAGGGCGTCGTCGACGACCGTGACGGTCGAGCGGGTCCCGGTGCCCCCGACGTCGACGACGGCGACGGGCAGGCCCTCGGCCTCGAGGGCCGTGCGGACCCATCGCCCCGCGTCGCCGGACAGCGGGAGGAGGGCGACGACGTCCTCGCCGAGCGTGCGCAGCACGGCGGCGACGTTGACGCCCTTGCCGCCGGGCCGGCGCGAGACGCGCCGGACCCGGACGGTGGTGCCGACCTCCTGGGCGTCGACGGCGTAGGTGACGTCGACGGCGGGGTTCGGCGTGAGGACGACGACGGGCGGCGCGCTCACCCGCGGCCCGCGGGGTCGGCGCCCGTGGCCGTGCGACGGCGTGCCTCCGGGACGTGCGAGGCGGCGAGGGCCTCGCCGCGCCGCTCGTCGCTGCGGACCATGAGGGTCGAGCCGACGAGGGCGAGCACGATGCCGACCGTAGCGGGGACGCTCGGCAGCGTCCGGAAGAGCAGCAGCGACAGGACGATGGTGAGGACGGGCGCCAGCGCGTTGGTGACGGGGGCGACGACCGAGGCCTTGCCGCGCGACAGCGCCATGACGAGGAAGAGGGCGCCGACCGCGTTGAGCAGCTGGGTGCCGCCGGCCAGCGTGGGGGCCTCCCAGCCGACGCCCGAGGGCAGCCCGCCGGCCATGACGAGGGCCAGCGGCACGAGCAGCAGCCCGCTGATCGTCATCCAGCCGAAGGTCGTCCCGTCGTTGACGCCCTGCACCGCGGCGAGGCGCATGACGAAGGCCTGCACGCCCCAGGCGACCGTGACGAGCGCCGCGAGGGGCAGCCAGGCGGCGACGGAGCCGCCCTGCCCGTCGCCCGAGGAGACGCTGAAGAGCACGACGGCGACGAGCGCCATGACGACGCCGGCCGCCGAGAGGCGGTTCAGGCGCTCGCGGAGGAGCACGAGCGCGAGGAGCACGGTGATGGCGGGGGAGAGCGCCACGAGGGGGAAGACGAGGTAGGCGGGGCCGAGCGTCAGCGCCTTGAAGAGCAGGAGCTGGCCGCCGGCGCCGGTGAGCCCGACGACGAGGCCGTAGCCCGTGGCGACGCCGCGGCGGTCCCACGTCGTGCGCCGCAGGACGACCGCCGCGGGCACGAGCATCGTGAAGGCCCAGATGACGTAGACCATCTCGTCGGGGTAGCCGTACCGGGCGGTGGGCAGCCCCGAGGTGGCGCCCCAGACGCCCCAGAAGAGCACGAGGCCGGCGGCGTAGGGGATCCAGCTGTTCCTGGTCATGGGTGTCCTCGCTCGGGAGGGGCGGTCGACGACGTGCGCAGGCGGGCCAGCGCGGCGTCGTCGAGGGGGGTGCCCGCGAGGGCCGCCGCGTGCAGCGCGGCGCCGAGGACGGGCGGGAGGGCCGGGGGGCGGGGCTCGTAGCGCCCGCCGCGCCCGCGCAGGCCCTCGAGGAGGGCGGCGCGGACGACGTCGTCGGCCAGGAGGCCGCCGGACCAGGAGACGGGCACGACCTCGTCGGGGTCGTGGCCCAGGCGCTCGCGCGCGGTGGCGACGAGCTCGGCGAGGGCGCCGCCGGCGTCCTGCAGCACTCGGCGCGCGGCGGTGTCGCCGGCCCGCGCGGCCCGCCCGACGAGCGGGGCGAGGGCGGCGACCCGCCCGCGGTCGGCGCCCCAGCGCTCGTGGACGAGGCCCACGAGGTCGAGGTCGTGGCGCAGGTCGAGGTGGTCGCGGACGACGTCGAGCAGCGGCCCGGCCGGCTCGCGGCCGTCGGCCATGCGGCTGAAGAGGCGGAGCCCCGCCACGGCCACGGCGTAGCCGGAGCCCTCGTCGCCGAAGACCTCGCCCCAGCCGCCCACGCGCGCGCCCCGGTCGCCGCGGCGGCCGTAGGCCATCGAGCCCGTCCCGGCGATGACGTTGACCCCGTCGGCGCCGGCCAGCGAGCCGGCCCAGCCGCAGACCATGTCGTTGTCCGCCGCGCACCGGTCGTGGCCGAGGACCTCCACGACGACGTCGTCGAGAGGCGCTGTCCCGTCGGGGGACTCGCCGTAGCCGGGGAGCCCGAGAAAGGCGTGGGCGACCTCTCGCGGGCGCGTGCCCGCGGCCGCGCACACCTCGGCGACGCCGGCGGCGAGGACGTCGCGGACGAGGGCCGTCCCGCCGGTCGGCGTGTAGGTCGTCGGCCCCGCGGCCTCGGCCAGGACGACGCCGTCCCCGCCGACCAGGACGAAGCGGGTGCCGCTGCCCCCGCCGTCGACCCCGAGGAAGGGTCCGCTCACGACGGCGCGGAGGTCGACGGGTCCGTCCGGGCGGCGGCGGGGCCGGCGTCGTACGGGTGGACGGTGACGCCCTGCACCACGCGGTTGACCTCGCCGGTGGGGAAGGGGTTGTCGGGCGTGAGCCCGAGGTGGACCGACGTCTGCAGGGCCAGCAGCTGCGCGTGGACGACGAAGGGCAGGGCGCGCCAGGCGTCGTCGAGCCCCTCGAGGCCGGGGACGCGCCAGGTGGCCCCGTCGTCGCCGTCGGCGCCGCCCGCGTCCCCGTCCGCGGCGTCGCCCGTGACGACGACGACGTGGCCCGCGGGGAGGCCGGCCCGCAGCTCGGCGACGAGGTCGAGGTCGTAGCGGCGGGCGTGCGGGTCGCCCGACACGAGCACGACGACGAGCGTCGTCGGGTCGAGCACCGCCTTGGGGCCGTGGCGGAAGCCGAGGGAGGAGTCGGCGTAGGCGACGACGCGGCCCGCCGTCAGCTCGAGGAGCTTGAGCGCCGACTCGCGCGCCAGCGCCGTCAGCGCGCCGCTGCCGAGGTAGACGACGCGCGGGGGCGCCTGGGCGGCGAGCGCCCGGGTCCGGGCGGGAGCGGTGGCCAGCACCTGCTCGGCGGCGGCCGCGACGCGCTCCACGGCGTCCGCGGGGACGGCCGGGTCCAGCGCCAGCCGGGTGGCCACCGTCATGCAGGTGAGGCTCGACGTCATGGCGAAGGCGCGGTCGTCGGCCGCGGGGGGCATGAGCAGGACCGTCGAGCGGGGCGCGTCGGCGTGGGCGCGGGCGAGGGCGCCGTCGGGGTTGCACGTGACGACGAGGTGGTGGCACTCGGTGAGCAGCTCGTCGGCGAGCCGGGTCGCGGCCAGGCTCTCGGGGCTGTCCCCGGACCGCGCGAAGGAGACGAGCAGCGTCGGGACGTCGTCGGCGAAGGCGTCCGCGGGGGACGGGACGACGTCGGTCGTCGCCACCGCCTCGACGCGCCGCCCGAGCGCCCGGGCGAGCGCGGGGGCCAGGAGCCCGCCCGCGAAGGCCGACGTCCCCGCCCCCGTGAGCACGACGCGCAGGTCCTCGCGGGCCAGCAGGTCCGCCGGGACGCGGGGGGCCGTGGCCGCCGCCCGGGCCACCTCGCGCCAGAGCGCCGGCTGCTGCGCCACCTCCTCCGCCGTCCACCGCGCGCCGGGGGCGGAGCGCTCGGGCGCGAGGGGGTCGGCGGGGCCGGGGGCCGGGGACGTCTGCGTCACGCGGCGGACGCTAGGCCCGGTCCGGTCGGTCGTCAACCGGCCTGCGTCCGGTCTGTGGTCGGTATGACCGATGTGGTCCGTACGGCCGCTGGTGTGGGCGTCCCGGCCGGCGACCCGGGCTCAGCTCGTGATGGACGCGGTGAAGCGGTACCGGTCGCCGCGGTAGGCGGCCACGGTGTACTCCAGCGGCCGCCCCTCCTCGTTGTAGGAGAGCTGGGTCGCGACGAGCAGGGGCACGTGGGCGTCGACCTCGAGCAGCCGCCGCTCCTCGTCCTCCGGCGGCCGGGCCTCGACGGAGTAGTCCGCCCGCCACGGCACCTGCGGCGGGTCGGCGAGGCGCAGCGTCGCGTAGAGCGACGCCTGGGTGAAGTCCGTCGTCGCCAGCGCCGGGCACAGGTGCAGCGGCAGCCGGTTGCGCTCGACGACGACGACGTGGTCGTCGAGGAAGCGGAGCCGCCGGAGGTCGAAGAGCGGGGCGCCGGGCGCCATCCTCAGCGTCACCGCCTCCTCGACGGTGCAGCCCCGGGTGGTGGCGTGGAGGACGTCCGTGCGCGTCCCGAGCCCGTGCTCGGCGGCGAAGTCCGCGAAACCCTGCAGCCGCGGTGACCGGCGCCCCGGCCCGGCCACCTTCATGTCCTCGACGAACCAGCCCCGCGAGGGGGAGGAGGACACCATGCCGCGGCGCTCCAGCTCGCCGAGGGCCGCCCGGAGGGTGACCCGCGAGACGCCGTACCGCTCGCCGAGGCGGCGCTCCGGGGGCAGCCGGTCGCCGCGGGCCGCACCGGCGAGGTCCTCCGCGAGCCGCGCAGCGACCTGGCCGTACAGCGGCAGGCCGCCGTCGAGGGCGGCGCGGGGGAGGAGGGGCCCGTCGGACGGGGCGGGCGGCGCAGGGGTCGACGACGACGCTGGCATACCAAGACCGTACCAGTAGCAGACTGTTGACCGACCGGCAGACCGCTCCTACGGTTCGGCGCACCGCGCGGTCGGCTGATCGGGTCGACCGGCGTCCCGGAGGAGCGACGATGCCCACCACCCCCCGCCACCGCCACGGCCGCCCCGGCCCGTCCGTCCCGCTCGCCCGGCGCACCTTCCTCGGCGGTGCCCTGGGCGCCGGCGGGCTGGCGGCGCTGGCCGGGTGCGGCGGCGGGTCGTCCGGCGACGCCGACGCCGGGGGCGTGACCTTCGGCCTCAACGCCAACGCGGCCATCCCGACGGCCGGCTACGACGCCGTCTTCCGGGCCTTCACCGAGGAGACGGGCACGGCCGTCACCGTCAACCGGCTGCTCTACACGGAGCAGGTCAACAACTACCTGCAGTCGGCGCCGGACGACGTCCTCATCTGGAACGCGGGCTACCGCATGCGCTTCTTCGCCGAGCAGGGGCTCGTCGGCGACCTGTCCGAGGTGTGGGCGGAGGTGGGCGACGGCGTCGCCGACGGCGTCCGGCAGGCGTGCACGGCCGCCGACGGGCAGCAGTACCTCGTGCCCTTCTACACCTACCCCTGGGTCGTCTACTACCGCCCGAGCCTCTTCGCCGAGAACGGCTGGGAGGTGCCGACGACGCTCGACGAGCTCGAGTCCCTCGGGTCGGCCATGCAGGGCAGGGGCGTCACCCCCTTCGCCTTCGCCGACCAGGAGGGCTGGGAGGCCATGGGCACCTTCGACGCCCTCAACATGCGGGTCAACGGCTACGACTTCCACCTGTCGCTGCTGGACGGCGCGGAGAGCTGGACCGACCCGCGGGTGCGCGAGACCTTCCGGGTGTGGGAGCAGCTGCTGCCGCTGCACCAGACCGGCGCCCTCGGCCGCACGTGGCAGGACGCCGCCGCCTCGGTCCAGCGCGGCGAGAGCGCCATGCTCCTCATGGGCAGCTTCGTCCTCGACCAGTTCGAGGGCCCCGACCGCGACGACCTCGACTTCTTCGTCTACCCGGAGGTGGAGGCGGAGCACGGGCAGGACGCGGTCGACGCGCCGGTCGACGGCTTCATGATGGTCGCCGACCCGGACAACCGGGACGGCTCCCTCGAGCTGCTCCGCTACCTGGGCACCGGTGCGGCGCAGGGCGTCTACGCGCAGACCGACGCCAACACCGTCGGCACGGCGGCCGACGTCGACACCGCGGCCTACTCGCCGCTGCAGCAGAAGTTCGTCGAGGTGCTGGCCTCGACGCCGAACCTCGCGCAGTACCTCGACCGCGACACGCGGCCGGACTTCGCGGCGCCCGCCGTCATCCCCGCGCTGCAGGCCTTCATCGAGGACCCGAGCGGCGTCGAGGCGGTGCTGGAGCAGGTGCAGCAGCAGGCCGAGGCGACCTTCGTCGACTGACATGACCACCACCGCACCCGCTCCCACCGGGACGCCGCCCCGCGAGGCCGGCCGCCGGCGCCGCCGCGGCGCCGCGCACCTCGGCCGGCGCGACACCGCCGTCCTCGCCGCGATGCTCGGCGTCCCGCTGCTGCTGAGCCTGGCGCTCGTCTGGGGCCCGGCGCTGCTGTCCGTGGCGCTGTCCTTCACCCGGTGGAACGGCGTCGGCGAGCTGACGGACGCCGTCCCCGTGGGCCTGGAGAACTACCGGCAGGTGGTCACCAACTACCCGCCGTTCTGGCCGGCGCTGCAGCACAACGTCGTCTGGCTCGTCGTCTTCCTCGTGCTCGCGACGCCGACGGGGCTGCTGCTCGCCGTCCTGCTCGACAAGGAGCTGCGGGGCACGCGCGTCTACCAGTCGGCGATCTTCCTGCCGGTGGTGCTCTCGCTGGCTCTCGTCGGCTTCATCTGGCAGCTCGTCTACAGCCGCGACCAGGGGCTGCTCAACGCCGTGCTGGGCACGGACGTCGACTGGGTCGGTGACAGCAGCATCAACCTCTGGGCCGCGCTGCTCGCCGCGTCGTGGCGGCACGTCGGGTACGTCATGGTGCTCTTCCTGGCCGGCCTCAAGGGGGTCGACCCCGCGCTGAAGGAGGCGGCCGCGCTGGACGGGGCGGGCGAGGTGCAGGTCTTCCGGCACGTCACGCTGCCCTCGCTGGCGCCGACGTCCGTGGTCGTCCTCGTCATCACCGTCATCGAGGCCCTGCGGGCCTTCGACCTCGTCTACGTCCTCAACCGCGGACGCAACGGCCTGGAGCTGCTCTCCGTGCTCGTCACCGACAACATCATCGGCGAGGCCAGTCGGATCGGGTACGGCTCGGCCGTGGCGACGATCCTGCTCGTCGTGTCGCTCGGCGTCATCGTCCCGTACCTCGTCGTCGTGCTCCGCGAGCGCCGGGGCGCGTCGTGAGCGCCGCGACGACGGCGGCGGCGCCGGGACGGGCGCCGGCCCCACCTCGCCGGCCCCGCCGGCGGGGACCGCGGCCGGCGCGCGTCGTCCTCCACGTGGCGCTGACGCTCGTGGCCGCGGCCTTCCTCCTGCCGGTCGCCTGGGCCGTCCTCACCTCCCTGCGCCCCTACGAGGAGACGGCCCGCAGGGGCTACGTGAGCGTCCCCGACACCCTCACCCTCGACAACTACCGGACGGCGCTGCAGGACGGGCAGCTGCTGCCCTTCTTCCTCAACACCGTCGTCATCGTCGTGCCCGCCCTCGTCGTCACCCTGGCGCTGGCCTCGATGGCGGCGTTCGTGCTGTCCCGCTTCAGCTTCCGCCTGAACCTGCCGCTGCTCCTGCTCTTCACGGCCGGCAACCTCCTGCCCCCGCAGGTCATCATCACGCCGCTCGTCAGCATCTTCCGCGACGTCCCGCTGCCGGACGTCCTCAGCTCGTCCGGCGCCCTCTTCGACTCGTACTGGGGGGTCGGGCTCGTGCACGTCGGCTTCCAGGTCGGCTTCTGCGTCTTCGTCCTCAGCAGCTACATGCGGACCCTCCCGGTGGAGCTCACGGAGGCGGCCCGCGTCGACGGGGCCGGGGTGTGGCGCCAGTACGCCTCCGTCGTCCTGCCGCTGTGCCGGGCGCCGCTGGCGGCGCTGGCCACCCTGCAGTTCACGTGGATGTACAACGACTTCTTCTGGGCGCTCGTGCTCATGGTCACGGGCGACAAGCGCCCCATCACCTCGGCGCTCGACAACCTCCGCGCGGGCTTCTTCACGGACAACAACCTCGTGGCCGCGGGGGCCGTGCTCATCGCCCTGCCCACCGTCGTCGTCTTCGTCGTGCTGCAGAAGCAGCTCGTCGGCGGCCTCACCGTCGGCGCGACGAAGGGATGAGCGTCGCGGAGGGGGCCCCGGGGCCCGGCGTCGTGGCCGTCGACCTCGGCGGCGGGTCGGCCAAGGTCGCGTGGTGCGCGCGAGCGGGCGACCTCGTCGGCGAGCGCGTCGTCGAGGTGGCGGACCTGACGGCCGACGGCGGGGACCTCGTCACCGGCCTGGGCCGCCTCGTGCGGCGGATGGCCGACGACGCCCCGCCCGGCCTCGACGTCCGCGGCGTCGGCCTGGCCGCACCGGGCATCCACGACGAGGCGGCGGGCGTCGTCCGGCTGTCGCTCATGCTCGACCTCCACGACGTCCCGCTGCGCGACCGCGTGGGGGAGGCCGCCGGGCTGCCCGTCCGGCTCGTCCACGACGTCGGCGCCGGCGCGACCGCCGAGGGGCGCCTCGGTGCCGCCGTCGGCCACGAGGACTGGCTCTTCCTCGCCCTCGGCACGGGCCTCGGCTCCACGCTCGTCCTGCGCGGACGGCCCTACCGCGGGGCCACGGGCTGGGGCGGGGAGCTGGGCCACGTCGTCGTCGACCCCGCCGGACCGCGGTGCCCCTGCGGCAAGCGCGGCTGCCTCGAGACGCTCATGGGCGCGGCGGCGCTGCAGGCGCGGTACCGCGACCGGACCGGGCGGGACCTCCCCGCACGCCGGGTGCTCCACGCCGCCGCCGCGGGCGACGACGACGCCGCCGCGGTGTGGCGCACCGCCGTCACCTCCCTCGCGGAGGTGCTCGCCGGCGTCGTCGAGGTGCTCGAGCCCTCGCTCGTCGTCGTCGGCGGGGGACTGGCGGCGAGCGCCGTGCCGCTGCTCCCGCCCCTGCGCGCCGCGCTCGCCGAGCAGGTCCGCTTCGTCGGCACCCCGCCGCCGGTGGTGCCCGCCCGGCTCGGCCGGCTGGCCGGCCTCCACGGCGCGGCCCTGGCCGGCCTCGCCCTCCTCGACGGCACGGACGGCGCGGACCGCACGGACGGCACGGACGGCACGGATGGCACGGACCGCACGGACGGGGGCGCCGCATGAGCGGTCCGGAGGACCACCTCGTCAGCGCCGGCGCCGTCGTCACCGACGGACGGCGGCTCGCGCCCGGCTGGGTGCTCGTCGCCGACGGCCTCGTCGCCGACGTGGGCAGTGGTCCGGCGCCGCCGGCGGCGACGACGACGGTCCTGCCCCGGACGGCGACGGTCGTGCCCGGCCTCGTGGACATGCACGTCCACGGCGCGGGCGGCGGCGACCTCACGGCGGGCGACCGCGCCGCCGCGGTGACGGCGCTGCGGGCCCTGCTCGCGGCGGGGGTCACCTCCTGCGCGGCGAGCCTCGTCACCGTGCCCGAGGAGGAGATGTTCGCCACCCTCGACGTCCTCGCGGGCCTCGTGGCGGTGCCCGTCCCCCGCACGACCCGCCTCGTCGGCACCCACCTCGAGGGCCCGTTCCTCTCGCCGCTGCACCAGGGGGCCCACCACGGCCCCTCGCTGCGGCCGCCGGACGCCGCCGTCGCCCGCCGGCTGCTCGACGCCGCCGGCGGCACCGTCCTCATGGTCACGCTGGCGCCCGAGCTGCCCGGCGCCGACGACGTCCTGCGGCTCCTGCGGGACGAGGGGGTCGTCGCGGCCATGGGGCACACCGCGGCGACGTACGACGAGACGAGGTCCGCGCTGGCGCAGGGGGTCACCGTGGGGACGCACCTCTTCAACGGCATGCGGCCCCCGCACCACCGCGAGCCCGGCCCGGTGCTGTCGCTGCTCGACGACGACCGGGTCGTCGTCGAGCTCATCAACGACGGGCAGCACGTCCACCCCGCGGCGGCGCGGGTGGCTCGTCGGGCGGCCGGCGCGGGCCGGCTGGCCCTCATCAGCGACGGCGTCGCCGCCACGGCGGCCCCCGACGGCGACTACCGGCTCGGGCGCGTGGGCATCCGGAGCCGGGAGGGCCGCGTCGAGACGGCCGACGGGTCGTCCCTGGGCGGGGGCGTCGTCACGCTGGGGGTCGCGCTACGACGGGCCGTCACCGAGCTCGGCGCGGACCTCGTCGGGGCGGTGGACGCCGCGACCGTCGTCCCGGCCCGCGCCCTGGGGGTGGCGGACCGGGCGGGCTCGCTCGACCGGGGCCGGGCGGCCGACCTCGTCGTCCTCGACGCGGACCTGGAGGTGGACGGGGTCATGCTCGGCGGGTCGTGGGTCCACCGGCCGTCGGGCTGAGCCCGGGCGCAGGACGCCCGGACGCAGAAGAGCCCCGGTCCGCGAGGACCGGGGCTCTTCTGGCTGGTGGGCGATACTGGGATCGAACCAGTGACCTCTTCCGTGTCAGGGAAGCGCGCTACCGCTGCGCCAATCGCCCGGGGGTTCCACGACCGTGGCTCGACGTCGCCGCCCCGGCGTACCGAGGTGGAGACGGGATTCGAACCCGTGTGGACGGCTTTGCAGGCCGCTGCCTAGCCACTCGGCCACTCCACCGTGAGTCGCACCGAGGTGCGATCTCGAGCGGACGACGGGATTCGAACCCGCGACCCTCACCTTGGCAAGGTGATGCTCTACCACTGAGCCACGTCCGCATGCTTCCCCCGCCGGACCCGCTGGTCCCGCGTTGGCGTGCGTCGTGGACTCTAACGGAGTGCGCGCGAGTCCGTCCAACCAGCCCCGCCGAGCCGCCCCGCCGGCGCCCCCGGCCGCGTGGTGGGGCGGTCTCCTCGCCACCTCCGCGGTCGAGGAGGTCGACCTGCGGGTGGACCCCGGCGCGCTGGACCGCGGCGGCTGGTGGTTCGTCGTCGCCGACTTCGGCGCGGCCGTGGGGGAGCCGTCCGCGCTCACGGCCCCGCCCGCCGACGACCGGTCCGCCGCCCCGGCGGGGAGGGCCCGCGCCTGGCGCTTCGCCGACGTCCGTCCGGCGCCCGCCCCCGAGGGCGGCATGTGGGTCGGGCCGCCGGCGACGGCGTGGCGCTCGTCGCTCGACCGCGAGGGCTACACGTCCGGGGTCCGGGCGGTGCGCGAGCTGGTGCGCCGTGGCGTCGTCTACCAGGCGACGCTCTGCCGGGTGCTCGAGGCGCCGCTGCCGGTCGGCCCGGACGGCCGGCGTGACGCGTGGGCGCCGTGGGCACTCTCGGCGCGGCTGCGCGCCGGCAACCCCGCGCCGCTGGCGGGGGTCCTCGACCTCGGGGACGAGGGCTTCGTCGTCTCGGCGTCGCCCGAGGTCTACCTGCGCCGCGACGGCGACGTGCTGGAGAGCGGGCCCATCAAGGGGACGTCGCGCCCGGGGGAGGACCTCGGGCCGAAGGACGTCGCCGAGAACGTCATGATCACCGACCTGGTCCGCAACGACCTCCAGCGCGTCTGCCGCCCCGGCACCGTGGCGGTGACGTCGCTGCTGGCCCGCGAGCCCCACCCGGGCCTCGACCACCTCGTGTCCACGGTGCGCGGACGGCTGCGCCCGGACGTCGGGTGGGGCGAGGTCCTGGCGGCGACCTTCCCGCCGGGCTCGGTGAGCGGGGCGCCGAAGCGGTCGGCCCTCGACGCCGTCGCCGCGCTGGAGCCCGTCCCGCGCGGCCCCTACTGCGGGGCGGTCGGGTGGGTGGACGCCGACCGCCGCACCGCGGAGCTGGCCGTCGGCATCCGGACCCTCGTCGCGGCGGACGGCGTCCTGCGGCTCGGGACGGGGGCGGGCATCACGTGGGGGTCGGACCCGGAGGCGGAGTGGGCGGAGACCGAGCTCAAGGCGGCGCGGCTCCTGGCCCTCACGTCCGCCGACCAGGGCAGGATCGGCGCATGACCGCCGCGCCCGGCCCCGCCGCCCCGCAGGCCCCCGCCGTCCCCACCGTCGTGTGGGCCGGCGGCCGGCTCTTCCCGGACGGGGGAGCGCCCGTCGACGCCCTCGACCACGGCCTGACGACGGGCGACGGCATCTTCGAGACGTGCAAGGTCGCCGACGGCGTCCCGTTCGCCCTCAAGCTCCACCTCGAGCGGCTCGCGCGCTCCGCCGCCGGGCTCGGTCTCGAGGCGCCCGACGCGGGCCTCGTCCGCGAGGCCGTCGACGCCGTCCTCGGCGCCCGGCCCCTGGCGCGCGGGCGCCTGCGCATCACGTGGACGAGCGGGCCGGGCCCCCTCGGCTCCGAGCGGGTGCCCGCCGCGCAGACGCTCGTCGTCGCGGCGTCGGAGGCCCTGCCGCTCGCCGCCGCCCCCGCCGTCGTCACGGTGCCCTGGACCCGGAACGAGCGGTCGGCCACGGCCGGGCTCAAGACCACCTCGTACGCCGAGAACGTCGTGGCCCTGCGCGCCGCCCACGCCGCCGGCGCGGGGGAGGCGCTGCTGGCCAACACCCGCGACGAGCTCTGCGAGGGCACGGGCAGCAACGTCGTCGTCCAGCTGCGCGGCGCGGACGGCCGGCCGGCGCACGAGCTCGTCACGCCGCCGCTCTCGTCCGGCTGCCTCGCGGGCGTCTCGCGCGCCCTGCTCCTGGGGTGGGCCGCCCAGGAGGGGCTGCCCGTCGTCGAGCGGGACCTGCCCTTCGCGGCCCTCGACGACGCCGTCGCCGTCCTGCTCACCTCGTCGCTGCGCGACGTCCAGGTCCAGGCGACGCTCGACGGCCGTCCGCTCGCGACCGACGGGCTGCCCGCCCGGGCCGCCGAGCTCTTCGCACGGCGGGCCGCGGAGGACGTCGACCCGCGCTGACCGGGCGACGGCGTCCCCGCCGGGGTCCGGACGCGACGACGCCCGCCCGCCGAGGTCGGCGGACGGGCGTCGGGGTGCCGCGGGTCAGGCGGTGAGCAGGTGCCCGATCTCGGCGTCGAGGTCCATGCACCGGGACTCCCCGCCCCGGGGGACGACGGCGAGGGTGCGGACGACGAAGGCACGGAGGTCGCTCGTGCTGGCCTCGAGGAGCGCGCGGCCGTCGGGCGAGCTGAGCGCGACGCACGTGGTGTCGGGGCGGCCGTCGGCCGCCGGCCACACCCGGACGTCGCCGTCGCCGCTGGCGGCGTCGAGACCGGCGAGGAGGAGCTCGCGGGCGAAGACCCACTGGACGTCGGCCCCCGCGTCGGCGCCGGTGCCGAACGCGACGGTGACCGCGAAGGGGTCGTCGGAGGTGTAGCGCAGGGTGACGGGGAGGGCGACGGCGTCGCCCTCCGGGGAGACGAGACGGAGGTCCACGGGGACCTCGACGTCCTGGGGGCGTCCGGCGCTGCGCGGCGTTGCGGGGGACATGCGGGCCTCCAGCGGGGGCTCGTGCGATGAGGTGGTCGACCCGATCGGTCGACCGGTCTGACGAGCATGTGCCCAGGCGGCGCCAGAGCTAAACACGAGGACCGAACGGGACCCCTGCGTGACCCGGACGGGCTAGCCGCGGACCCGCTCGGCTCAAGCCGCGTCCCCCGGATGCCGAGCACGACGGGTCGGGGCGGGAGGACGCCGGCAGGGCGTCCGGGGAGCGTGGTGCACGCCGGCGGGGCGTCCGGGGAGCGTCGGGCACGGCTCGCGAGGCCCCGGCCGTGCCGGGTGCTCCCCGGTCGCGTCCTGGGAGGTCGTGCAGGGCTCGGGAGGCTCGCGTCCTGCCGGGGGTTCCCCGATCGCGTCCCGACCGTGCCGGGCGCTCCCGGGTCCGCCCGTCGACCGGCCGGGCGACGTCGTCGTCGACGCCGCTGGACGTCGGGCGTCGATCGGGTACTGTGGGCACCCGGCGCCGCACCTGGTGCCACGGGCGATTGGCTCAGCGGTAGAGCACCTCGTTCACACCGAGGGGGTCACTGGTTCGATCCCAGTATCGCCCACCAGCACGGCAGCGGCCGGTCCCTCCAGGGGCCGGCCGCTCGTGCGTCCGGGCCCGGACGGGCTCCCGTCGGACGGAGGTCCCGTGGACCAGCAGCCGCACCCCGCCGAGCACGTCTCGGGGGCGGGCGGCCGTCACGTCGGCCGTGTCGCCTCGCTCACCCGGTACCCGCTGCGCTCGGCCGGCGGCGAGGCGCTGGACGCCGTGGCCGTGACGCCCGACGGGCTGGAGGGGGACCGGGTCGCCGTCCTCGCCGGCCCCGACGGGCGCCCCCTGCGCAGCCGTGACGCCCCCGGTCTCGCACGCCTGCGCGCCACCCTCGTCGACGGCCGCCCGCGGGTGGTCGACGCCGACGGCACCCCTCTGGACGGCGCGGACGTCGGTGCCGCGGCCGGCGTCGCCGGTGCGAGGGCCGTCCCGTCCGCCGACCTCGCCGCCGGTCCGGGGTCGGACGGCGTCGCCCCGCTGCACGTCGTCAGCGAGGGCGCCGAGGCCGGCCCGGACGCCGAGGGCTGCGACCCCTTCCCGCGCGCCAACGTCGTCCTGGCGCTCGACCCCGCCGAGGGGCCCGGCGCGGAGCGCGGCTGGACCGGCGCGGGCCTGCGCGTCGGCGGCGAGGGGGGAGCGCTGCTGCGCGTCGTCCGGACGCCGAAGAGGTGCCTCGGCGTGTACGCCGAGGTGGTCGTCCCTGGCCGCGCCGCCGTCGGCGACGACGTCGTCCTGCTGCCCGCCGGGGACACGCCCGCCGCTGGCTAGGCTCGGCGGCGTGACCTCCGCCGCACCCGAAGAGCCCGCAGCCCCGAGCGACGGGGCGTCGACGACGACGCCCGACGGCGGTGGCCCCGCCGGCCCGACGATCACCGTGGTCGTCGTCGGCGCCGCGGGGAGCACGGAGCAGGAGCTGCCCGCCGGCGCGACGGCGTGGGACGCCCTCGAGGCGGAGCACAAGGCCGGTCGCGGTGACGAGGCCCTCGTCGTCGCCCGCGTCGGCGGCGAGCTGCGCGACCTCGACACGCGGCTGGCCGACGGCGACGTCGTCGAGCCCGTCCTCGCCGCGTCGCCCGACGGCCTCTCGGTGCTGCGGCACTCGGCGGCGCACGTGCTCGCCCAGGCGGTCCAGCAGGCGCACCCCGACGCGAAGCTGGGGATCGGCCCGCCCGTGACCGACGGCTTCTACTACGACTTCGACGTCGAGACGCCCTTCACGCCCGAGGACCTGCAGGCCCTCCAGAAGGCCATGGCGAAGATCGTCAAGGAGGGCCAGCGCTTCCGCCGCCGCGTCGTCACCGAGGACGAGGCGCGCGCCGAGCTCGCGGACGAGCCCTACAAGCTCGAGCTCGTCGGGCTCAAGGGCCCGGCCGGCCAGGGCGAGGTCGCCGAGGGCGCCGCCGCCGAGGTCGGCGAGGGCGAGCTGACGATCTACGACAACCTCCGCCGCGACGGCTCGGTGGCCTGGCGTGACCTCTGCCGGGGCCCGCACGTGTCCTCGACCCGCCTCGTCGGCAACGCCTTCGCGCTCACCCGCGTCGCCGCCGCCTACTGGCGCGGCGACCAGGACAACGCCCAGCTCCAGCGCGTCTACGGGACGGCGTGGGCCACCAAGGAGGGGCTGACGGCGTACACCGAGCGCCTCGCCGAGGCCGAGCGACGCGACCACCGCCGCCTCGGCACCGAGCTCGACCTCTTCTCCTTCCCCGAGGAGATCGGCTCGGGGCTGCCCGTCTTCCACCCGCGGGGCGGCCTCGTCCGCCGCGAGATGGAGGACTACTCGCGCCGTCGTCACGAGGCGGCCGGCTACTCCTTCGTCAACACCCCGCACGTCACGAAGAAGGACCTCTTCGAGACCTCGGGGCACCTCGACTGGTACGCGGACGGCATGTTCCCGCCGATGCACCTCGACGAGCTGCGCGACGCCGACGGCCAGGTGCGCCGGCAGGGGCAGGACTACTACCTCAAGCCGATGAACTGCCCGTTCCACAACCTCGTCTTCCGCAGCCGCGGCCGCTCCTACCGCGAGCTCCCGCTGCGGCTCTTCGAGTTCGGGTCGGTCTACCGGTACGAGAAGTCCGGCGTCGTCCACGGGCTCACGCGGGTGCGCGGCATGACGCAGGACGACGCGCACATCTACTGCACCCGCGAGCAGATGGCCGGGGAGCTCGGCAGCCTGCTCGAGTTCGTCCTGCAGCTGCTGCGCGACTACGGCCTCGACGACTTCTACCTCGAGCTGTCGACCCGCAACCCCGACAAGTCCATCGGCAGCGACGAGGACTGGGAGGAGGCCACCGAGGCGCTCCGGCAGGCCGCCGGCACCTCCGGCCTCGACCTCGTCCCGGACCCGGGCGGCGCCGCCTTCTACGGGCCGAAGATCTCCGTCCAGGCCCGCGACGCCATCGGCCGCACGTGGCAGATGTCGACGATCCAGGTGGACTTCCAGCTGCCGCAGCGCTTCGAGCTGGAGTACCAGGCCGCCGACGGCACCCGGCAGCGGCCCGTGATGATCCACCGCGCCCTCTTCGGCTCGATCGAGCGCTTCTTCGGCGTGCTGCTCGAGCACTACGCCGGCGCCTTCCCGCCGTGGCTCGCGCCCGTGCAGGTCGTCGGCATCCCGGTCGCGGAGACCTTCAGCCCCTACCTGCACGACGTCGCCGCGCGCCTGCGCGAGCAGGGCGTCCGGGTCGAGGTCGACGACTCCGACGAGCGGATGCAGAAGAAGATCCGCACCCACACGAAGCAGAAGGTGCCCTTCATGCTCATCGCGGGCGGCGAGGACGCCGAGAACGGCGCCGTCTCGTTCCGCTTCCGCGACGGCACCCAGGACAACGGCGTGCCCGTGGAGGAGGCCGTGGCGCGCGTCGTCGAGGCCGTCCGCTCCCGGGCGCAGGTCTGAGCCCGGCCGTGGGCGACCCGAGCACGGGCGACGGCCCGGCGCCGGAGGCGGCGTCGGGCTTCGCCGGCACGCCCGACGCCTTCGAGCGGCTGTGGGTGCCGCACCGGATGGTCTACGTCGGGGGCGAGGGCAAGCCGGCCGACGCGGACGCCGGGCCGCAGTGCCCGTTCTGCCGCGCGCAGGACGCGCCGGACGCCGACGGCCTCGTCGTCGCCCGCGGCGAGGAGTGCTTCGTCGTCCTCAACCTCTACCCGTACAACCCCGGGCACCTGCTCGTGTGCCCGTACCGGCACGTCGCGTCGTACACCGACCTCACCGAGTCCGAGACGGTCGAGGTCGCCCGGATGACGCGCACGGCCATGCGCGTGCTCACCGAGGTCAGCGCGCCGCACGGCATGAACCTCGGCATGAACCAGGGCGAGGTGGCGGGCGCGGGCATCGCGGCCCACCTGCACCAGCACGTCGTCCCGCGGTGGGGCGGGGACGCCAACTTCCTGCCCGTCGTGGCGCGGACGAAGGCCGTCCCGCAGCTGCTCGCCGACACCCGGGGGCTGCTGGCCGCCGCGTGGCCGGCGCCGGACCGCACGCAGCCCTGAGCGGCGCGCCGTCGTCCGCGGGGAGGGGCGACGGCGGGCCGCTGGCTAGGGTGCACAGCACCATGCTGAGCCGCTACGCCCGTGCCGTCGTCTCCGCGGTCTTCGCCCCCGCGGCGCGGGCCCTCGTCCGCCGCGGGGTGGACCCCGACGTCGTCACCGTCCTCGGGACGCTCGGCACGGTGCTGTCGGCCCTGCTGCTGCTCCCGGACGGCCACCTCGTCGCCGGCTCGCTCGTCGTCACCGTGTTCACGCTGACGGACTCCCTCGACGGCGCCATGGCCCGGGAGATGGGCCGCACGGGGACCTGGGGGGCGTTCCTCGACTCGACGCTCGACCGCCTCGGCGACGCGGCGATCTTCCTCGGCGTGGCCCTGTGGTTCCTCGGCGCCGGGGCCGACGGCCCCGCCGAGCGCACGGCCGGTCTCCTGGCGCTCGGCTGCCTCGTGCTCGGCTCCGTCGTCTCCTACGCCAAGGCGCGCGCCGAGGGCCTGGGCATGACCGCCGACGTCGGCATCGCTGCCCGCGCCGACCGGCTCGTGGCGGTCCTCGCCGCCACCTTCTTCGTCGGCCTCGGCGCGCCGACGGCCCTCATGGTCGTCGTGCTCGCGGTACTGGCCGTGCTGTCGGCCTTCACGATCGGCCAGCGCGTCGCGACCGTGCGGCGCCAGGCGCTGGGCGGCGACGCCGCACGCCCCCGGCGGCGGGCCGGCCGGGCCCGCCCGTGACCCGGCGGCCGCCGCTGCTCCTGGCCTGGCGGGCGGCCTGCCTCCTGCCGGAGCCCCTCGTGCGCGGGGCGGCGGCCCTGGCCGCCGACGCGCTGTGGCTCGCCTGGCGGGCGGCGCCCCCGCGCCCGGCCGGCGAGGGACGTCTCGGCGGGGTGCGGCAGTACGCGCGGACGCTCGCGGCCGTGCGGCCGGACGTCGTCGGCCGTGCCCGCCGCCGCCTCGTCCGCGACGGGCTGCGCTCGTACGCCCGCTGCTGGGTCGACGTCTTCCGCGTGGGCACGTGGGACGACGACCGGCGCACCCGGGCCTTCCGCCCCGTCGGCTTCGAGCCGATGCACGCCGAGCTCGCCGCGGGACGCGGCGTCGTCGTCGCCCTCTCGCACTCGGCGAGCTGGGACGTCCCCGGTGCCTGGGGGTCGCTGCACCTCGGGCCGGTGACGACGGTCGCCGAGCGGCTCGAGCCGCCGGAGGTCTTCGAGGCCTTCGTGGCCGCCCGCGCGGCGGTCGGCGTCGAGGCGCTCCCGCTCACCGGCGGGCCGCCGCCCATGCCCACGCTGGTCCGGCGCGTGCGGGCGGGCGGCGTCGTCCCGCTGCTCGTGGACCGCGACCTCGGCGGCGCCGGCGTGGAGGTCGACCTGCTCGGCGGGCGCGCCCGGGTGGGCGGCGGCGCGGCCGCGCTGGCCGACGTCGCGGACGCCCGCCTCTTCGTGCTCGAGTCCTCGTACGAGCGCGACGGCGGGGCGCCCGGCGGGTGGGTCGTCGTCGGCCGGGCGCACGAGGTCGAGCGGGTGAGGACGGGGCCGCGGGCCGCGCGGGTGGCCGCGACGACGCAGCGCGTCGCCGACCTCCTCGGCGAGGCCGTCCGCCGGCACCCCGAGGACTGGCACGTCCTGCAGCCCGTGCTCCTGCCGCCGGGCCCCCCGGCGGCCGGGGCGTCGTCGTGAGGATCGGCGTCGTCTGCCCGTACGCCGTCGACGTCCCGGGCGGCGTCCAGCTCCACGTGCGCGACCAGGCGCGCGAGCTGCGCCGGCGCGGGCACGTCGTCGGGGTGCTCGCACCCGGTGCGGAGGCCGAGGGCCCCGAGGGAGAGCCCGTCCCGGGGGACGGCGGGCTCGCCGACGACCCGGGCCTCGAGCTCGCCGGCCGCGCCGTCGCGGTCCCCTTCAACGGCTCCGTCGCCCGGCTCGCCTTCGGGCCGCTGGCGGCGGCACGGGTCCGGCGCTGGCTGGCCGAGGGGCGCTGGGACCTCGTCCACGTCCACGAGCCCGCGTCCCCGAGCCTCGGCCTCCTCGCGCTGCTGGCCGCCCAGGTGCCCGTCGTCGGGACCTTCCACAGCGCGCTGGAGCGCTCGCGGGCCATGCGGGCGGCCCAGCCGCTGCTGCGGCCCGGTCTCGAGCGGCTGTCCGCGCGGGTCGCCGTCAGCGAGGACGCGCGGCGGACCGTCGTCGAGCACCTGGGCGGTGACGCCGTCGTCGTCCCGAATGGGGTGCAGGTCGACGACTTCGTCTCCGCGGCCCCGCGCCGGGAGTGGGAGGGGCTGCGCGCCGGACGGCCGCCGGCCGTCGCCTTCCTCGGGCGCCTCGACGAGCCGCGCAAGGGCCTCGCCGTCCTCGCGGCGGCCCTCCCGGCGCTGCGGGCGGCGCACCCCGGCCTGCGCCTGCTCGTCGCCGGGACGGGCGACGGCGAGGTGCTCCGCCGGCTGCCGGCCGCCGACGCCGCGGCCGTGGAGGTCCTCGGTCCCGTCGACGAGGAGGCCAAGCGGGCGCTGCTCGCCTCCGTCGACGCGTACGTGGCCCCGCAGACCGGCGGGGAGTCCTTCGGCATCGTCCTCGTCGAGGCGATGGCGGCCGGCGCTCCCGTCGTCGCGAGCGGGCTGCCCGCCTTCCGCCGCGTGCTCGCCGACGGCACCCTCGGCGCCCTCTTCCCCGTCGGGGACGCCGGCGGACTCGCCACCGCGCTGGGCGGGGTGCTGGCCGACGGCGCCGCGGGCACCGGCCCGGCCGTCGAGCGGCGCACCGCGGCCTCCGCCGCGGTGGCGCGCTACGACTGGTCGGTCGTCGCCACCGAGCTCGAGGCCGTCTACGAGACGGTCCTCCAGGGGCCGCGCTCGCTGGCGGCCGACCCCGGCGCCGCCACCCCGGCGTCGTGGTGGCGGCGGCCCGTGCGGGGCGGGCCGTGACCGGCGCCGAGCAGGTGCTCGTCGACCGCTGGCTCCTCGTCGTCGCGCCGCTCCTGCTCCTCGCGCTCGTGCTGCTGGCCGTCGGCCTCAGCACGGCCGCGCGCCGCCTCGACCGCCTCCACCGGCGGGCGGACGCCGCGCGGGCCGCGCTGCTCGAGCAGCTCGTCCGCCGGGCCGCCGCGGCGGACCGCGCGGCCCGCTCCGGCCTACTCGACCCCGCGGCCTCGGTGCTGCTCGCCGCCGCGGCCGCCGAGGCGCTGGCGGCCGGGGAGGACGACGGGCCGGGGGACGGGACGACGTCCTCCGCCGACGACGGGCCGCTCGGGCCGGCCCGCGAGAGGGCCGAGAGCGAGCTGTCCGCCGCGCTGCGCGCCGCGCTGCCGCCGGAGGTGCTCGTCGTGCTCGCGGACCAGCCGGCCGCCGCGGGCGTCGTGGAGGACCTCGCGGTCGCCGGCCACCGGCTCACCCTCGCCCGCCGCTTCTCCAACGACGCCCAGGTGCAGGTGCGGCGGCGTCGGCGCGGCCGCCTCGTGCGGTGGGCCCGCCTCGCCGGGCGGGCGCCCGCACCGCGTACCTTCGAGGTGGACGACGCCCCGCCGCCGGGACTCGTCGAGGCCGCCGTCGGGCTGCCCGGTGGGCCGGTGGCCGGGTCGGGCGGGCGGGGGACCGGCGCCTAGGATGCGGGCCGTGACGACGCCCGAGACCAGCGAGACGACGAGCACCCCCGGCAGCACCTCCCCGGCGCCCCCCACGGGGCCCGGCGACACGGCCGCCGGCGCCGCGGCGCGCGGCACCGCCCGCGTCAAGCGCGGCATGGCCGAGATGCTCAAGGGCGGCGTGATCATGGACGTCGTCACCGCCGAGCAGGCGAAGATCGCCGAGGACGCCGGGGCCGTCGCCGTCATGGCGCTCGAGCGGGTCCCCGCCGACATCCGCTCCCAGGGCGGCGTCGCCCGCATGAGCGACCCGGACCTCGTCCAGGGCATCGTCGACGCCGTCTCCATCCCCGTCATGGCGAAGGCGCGCATCGGCCACTTCGTCGAGGCGCAGGTGCTGCAGTCCCTCGGCGTCGACTACGTCGACGAGTCCGAGGTGCTCACGCCCGCCGACTACGTCCACCACATCGACAAGTGGCGCTTCACGGTGCCCTTCGTCTGCGGCGCCACGGGTCTCGGCGAGGCGCTGCGGCGCATCACCGAGGGCGCGGCGATGATCCGCTCGAAGGGCGAGGCGGGCACGGGCGACGTCTCCAACGCCACGGGGCACATCCGCACCATCCGCGGCGAGATCGCCAAGCTCTCCTCGATGAGCAGCGACGAGCTCTACGTCGCCGCCAAGGAGCTGCAGGCGCCCTACGAGCTCGTGGCCGAGGTCGCCGCGGCGGGCAAGCTGCCCGTCGTCCTCTTCACCGCCGGCGGCATCGCCACCCCGGCCGACGCCGCGATGATGATGCAGCTGGGCGCCGAGGGCGTCTTCGTCGGCTCGGGCATCTTCAAGTCCGGCAACCCGGCGCAGCGCGCCGCGGCCATCGTCCGGGCGACGACCTTCTTCGACGACCCCGACGCCGTCGCCGACGCCTCGCGCGGCCTCGGCGAGGCCATGGTGGGTCTCAACGTCGACGCCATCCCCGAGCCGCACCGCCTCGCCAGCCGCGGCTGGTGACCCGGTCGGGTGAGGGCGCCGTGAGGCGCCCTCACCCGACCGGACCGGCCGGTCACCCGCCCGGGCGACGGCTGGTCACGGCGCCGTCACGCCCGGGTCACGGTTCGCCCCGTCGCGCAGGCGCTTGCGCAGAACCCTCCCGGGACCGGGGTGCGCCCGACTACTTTCCGGGGTACTCGCGGGCGGTGCCGCCCGCACCGACTCCTGAGGGAGCCCCCATGTCCCGCACCACGTCCCGAGGCCGCGCCGCCGGCATCGGGCTCGGCGCCCTGGCCGCCGTCGCCCTCGTCGCGTCTCCGGTGGCCGCTGCCCCGGCCGAGGACCTGCCGACCATCGAGCTCGGCGCCGAGCCGGAGGACGTCCAGGTCGTCGTCTACGGCGGCCCGGCCGACGAGGACCAGGCCTCGGTCCTCGACACCATCCCCGTCCCCGAGTCGGGCGCGGTCTCCTTCCTGCTCCCTGCACCGGTGCTCCCGGGCGACCCGGTCGTCACCCTGGTCGACAACGCCGTGTACGAGGACCCGGACTTCGAGATCCCCGAGGACGGCGAGCTGCCGACCCTCGACGTCGACGTCGACGTGGTCCCCGCCACGACCGACGACGGCTTCGACTCCCTCCTCATCACGATTCCGCAGGACGACCCGGCGCTCGTCGAGGTCGACGAGGTCGAGCTCACCGTCACAGGGCTCGAGGTGGACGGCCTCCCGGGCGCCCTCGTCGTCGCCACCACGACGGTGGACCTCAAGCCGGGCAAGCTCGGCCAGCTCCTCATCCAGGACCCGGCCCCGGTCGAGGGCTTCGCGGACGTCTTCCTCGACCTCGACGACGTCGCGTTCCGAGCCGGTGACCAGGTGCGGCTGGAGGTCCCGACCGACTCCGCGCTCGACGTCCTCGGTCTCGGCCGGATCGACTACGCCGACGTCATGGTCATCCCGGGGGAGGACGGCCAGTTCGGCTGGTTCGCCTCCACGCGCGAGTCCGCGGGAGCTCTCTCGGCCTCGCCGGACTCGCTCGCGGCGGCCGTGGCGACCGGTCGGACCGAGGACGGCCTCGCCGACGTCGCCGACGAGTACTCGGTCGAGGTCGAGGACGGCGCCACGCTGGCGCAGGACGACGTGGTGGACGAGGAGGAGGACCCCTACTACCTCGAGGCCGAGGTCGACGAGGACGGTCGCGGCGCCACCCTGCAGAGCTCGACCGCTCTGCCGGAAGGCGAGTACCTCCTGTACGTCAACGTCGCCTCTTACGACAGCGACCTCAACGTCGGCGGCATCTCCTTCGCGGAGGTCGCGGCCGCCCCGGTCGAGCCCGCCCCCGAGCCGGAGCCCGAGCCCTCCGCCCCGGCCCCCGCGCCCCAGCCCACGCCCACCGTCACGGTGATCGCGCCGGCGCCGGCCCAGACCGCCACCGCCACCCGCGTCCCGGCCCGCCAGAACCCGGGCCTGCGCTCCAACACGGGTGTCGAGACGGCCGCCGCGCCGGGCCTGTCCGACGGGCAGCTCGTCGGCCTCGGCGCCGGTCTCCTCCTCCTCGGCTCCGCCGCCGGGGCCGTCGCCCTCAGGTCGCAGCGGCGTGCCCGCGCCTGACGTGACCCCCTCCGAGGGCGCCGCCGACCCCACCGCGGGTCGGCGGCGCCCTCGGGGCGTCCGCGCCCGGGTCGTCGGGGCCGTGGTCGCGGGGGCCCTCGTGCTCACCGGCGGCGGTCTCCTCGCCGCCGGCCTGCTCGGCGACGACGAGCCCGTCGCGGCGCCCCTTCCCGTGCCGTCGGCCACGGCGTCGCCCTCGCCGTCCCCGGAGCCCCCGGCACCGGAGCCCTCGCCGTCCCCGTCGGTGGCGCCGCAGCCGACGGCCGTGCCGACGCTCGAGGCGGAGGCCGACATCCGGCTCCGCGTGCCGGCCGTCGGCATCGACCTCCCGGTCCACGCGCTCGAGCCCGACAGCGGGGCCATCAACCCGCCGACGATGAGCGACGCCTACTGGATCGACCCCTACGGCGAGCCCGGCGCGGGTGACGCCGCCCCGGACAACACCGTCTACATCGCCGCCCACTCGTGGAGCCGCGGCGACGCCGCCTTCAACAAGCTCCTCGACGAGGACCACGAGGGCGGCGCCGTGGACGTCGGCGACGAGGTCGAGGTCGAGACGCCGTCGGGCACGGCGACCTACCGCGTCACCGAGGTGAAGCGGTACGGCAAGGACGCCCTGCCCGACGCGGACGAGGTCTGGGAGGTCTCCCCGGGGCGGCTCGTGCTCATCACGTGCTTCCAGCGCGAGGACGGCCGCCGGTCGACCGAGAACCTCGTCGTCACGACGGAGCTCGTCCCGCCGCGGGCGCGCTGAGGCCGGCGGGCCGCGCCGGGCGCACCGACCGTCGGTGGGTGCGCCGGGCAATCGGTTGCGCTTCCGCCCCGCGGGCGCGGTGAGCCGTCTACGGTCGCCGTGCCGCGGGCCGTGCGCGCCCGCACCGAGCCTGGGAGACCCATGTCCCGCAGCACCTCACGCCGTCGCGCCGCCGGGATCGGCGTCGGCGCCCTCGCCGCCGTCGTCCTCGCCGCCCCGTCGGCCCTCGCCGCGACCGACGAGGTCGTCCTCGACCCCGTGGAGGGCAGCGTCGTGGCCGAGGTCGCGGCGCTCTCCTTCACCGAGGACGAGGAGGAAGGCCTCGTCTCGCTCGACGACGTCGTCTCCGTGCCCGCCTCTGGCGCGGTGAGCATCGAGCTCACCGCAGGCCTGTCCGCCGTGGACGGCGAGGTCACGGCCGGCCTCGTCGACGCCGAGGAGTACGACCGGAGCCTGTACGCGGACGACCCCGTGCTGCCGGAGCCCTTCCTCGACGGGCTCGCCGTCCAGGTCGTCGAGGCCGCCGGCGTGACGACGGTCGAGGTGACAATCCCCCTCGAGGACGACCTCCTCGCCGACGTCGACGAGACGTACCTCGTCGTCGACGGCGTCGTGGTGGACCTGCTCGACGCGACGTCCCCCCTGCTCGTGGCGCTCGACCTCTTCCCCGCCGCCGAGGACGACCCCGCCGTCGTCCAGACCACCCTCACCTTCTACGGCGAGCTCGACGACGACCCGATCGAGGCGCGTGCCGGCGAGGACTTCACCGTCTCGCTGCCCCCCGAGGGCCTGCTGCCCTCGCTCGGCGTCGAGACGCTCGACGACCTCGGGGTCTTCCTCTTCCCCCTCGACGAGCTCGAGCAGCTCGGCGTGGAGCCGGGTGACGTGCTGGGCGCCGAGGAGCTCGCGGGCCTCGGCGACGCCGCGGCCGCGAGCGGCTCGGCCGACCTGTCCGCGCTCTCCGAGATCGCCGAGGGCGCGGCCGGCTCCGCGGTCGAGGAGGACGTCGACGACGCCGAGCCGCTCGTGGGCTTCCCGCTCGTCGAGGGCGCCGGCACCACGGCGTCGGTGACCCTGGCCGCCGAGGAGGAGGCCGGCTCCTACGGCGTCATCTTCGTCGCCTACGGCGACACGGCGCCGGTGGTCCTCACCGCCGAGGCGGAGGTCGCCGCCGCGGCGGTCGAGCCGGCCCCGACGCCGGAGCCCACGGCCACGGCCGCTCCGGTCCCCACGCCGACGGCGACCACGCCGCCGCGTCAGAACCCGGGCCTGCGCTCCAACACGGGCGTCGAGACCGCTGCCGTGCCGGGCCTTTCCGACGGGCAGCTGGCCGGTCTCGGCGGCGGGCTGCTCGCCCTCGGCACGGTGGCGGGCGTCGCCGTCGTCCGGACGCAGCGCCGCAGCCCCGCCTGACCGACGCCCACGAGGCGCCGTCGACCCGTCCGGGCCGGCGGCGCCTCGTCGCGTCGGGGGAGCCGCGGGGGAGTGGGAGAGGCTGCGCGGCCGCCGGTCTCGACGGCCTCTCCGTGAGAGCCGGCTCATGAGGGCGCCCTCATCGACGGCTCATGGACGCGTCATGGACGGCCGTCAGGGTCATGCCCATGGTCGACAGCAGCAGCACCTCACCCGCCGCCCGTACCGCCGCCGCCCCCCGGCCGGCGGGGGCCCGCCGGGTCCGCACCGCCGCTGTCCGGGCGCTGCCCACCCGCGGCAGCGCCCGCCCCCGCGTCGCCCTCTACGGCCACGACACCCAGGGCCTCGGCCACCTCCGCCGCAACCTCGCCCTCGCCGAGGTGCTCGCCGACGACGGGCCCGACGGCGCCGGGGCCGATGTCCTCGTCCTGTCCGGCGCCCCCGAGGCCGGCCTCTTCCCCCGCCCCGAGGGCGTGGACGTCGTCGTCCTCCCCGGCGTCCGCAAGGACGCCGACGGCGGCTACGCCCCGCGGGCCCTGCGCTCGGACCTGGCCGACGTCGTCAGCATCCGCAGCGCCCTCCTCGCCACCGCCCTGACCTCCTTCGCGCCCGACCTGCTCGTCGTCGACAAGGCGCCCTGGGGCTTCGGGGGAGAACTCGCCGACGTCCTCCCCGTCCTGCGCGCCCGGGGCACCCGCGTCGTCCTCGGGCTGCGGGACGTCCTCGACGACCCCGCGACGGCCACCACGCAGTGGGCCGCCGACGAGGGCGACGACGCCGTCCGCCGCTGCTACGACGAGGTGTGGGTCTACGGCGACCGGGCCGTCCACGACCTCCCCGCCGCGGCGGGCATGGCGCCCGACGTCGCCGCCCGGTGCGTCCACGTCGGCTACCTCGCCGAGGGCCGCGTGCCCGAGGCCGACGCCGCCTCCCGCCCGCCGGTGCCCACCGACCGCTGGGTCCTCGGCGTCGTCGGCGGCGGCCAGGACGGCGCGCCGCTCGCCCGGGCGCTCGCCGAGGCGCCCGCGCCCGAGGGCACGACGCTCGTCCTCGTCGCCGGGCCGCAGCTGCCGGACGACGAGCTGCGCGTCCTGCGCGAGCGCGCCCTCGCCCGCGACGACCTCCACGTCGTCCGCTTCAGCCGGCACAGCGCCGCCTGGGCCGCCGGCGCCGAGGCCGTCGTCGCCATGGGCGGCGCGAACACCGTGGCCGAGCTGCTCGCCACCGACGTCCCGGCGCTCGTCGTCCCCCGCACGCGACCGCGCCGCGAGCAGGAGGTGCGCGCCCGCGCCCTCGAGGCGCGGGGCGCGCTCGACGTCCTGCTGCCGGAGGAGGTGACCCCCGGCCGGCTGGGCGCCTGGCTCGCGGGCGCCGTCACCCGCCGCACCGACCGCTCGGGCCTGGCCCTGGGCGGCCTGCGCACCGTCGGCGAGCGGGTCGCCCGCCGGCTGCGCCCCGCCGTCCCCGTCCAGCTCGCCGCCACCGACACCACCTGGGAGACCGACCGTGCTGCTGTCTGAGCCCCTCACCCCGACCGCCACGGCCGCCCCCGCGGGTCCCGTCCACGGCGGTGCCCCGGCCGACGCCGACCGACCTCTCGTCGGCTACGTCGTCAAGAGCTACCCGCGGTTCTCGGAGACCTTCATCGTCCGCGAGCTCGTCGCCCGCGAGGAGGCGGGGGAGCGCGCCGTGGTCGCGAGCCTCCGGCCGCCGAAGGACCCGCGGTTCCACGCGCTGCTCGCCCGCGTGCAGGCCCCGGTGACCTACGTGCCGGACGACGTGCGCGGCGGCCTCGTCCGGGTGTGGGAGGGCCTCGCCGCCCTGCGCGCCGCAGGCGTCGCCCCGTCGCGCGAGGCGCTCGACGCGCTGCTCGACGAGGACCCCGGCGTCGCCGCCCAGGCCGTCGGGGTCGCCCGCTGGGCCGTCGCCGAGGGCGTGACCCACCTGCACGCGCACTTCGCCTCGCTCCCGGGCCGGACGACGCGGCTCGCGGCGATGCTCACCGGGCTGCCGTGGACCATGACGGCGCACGCCAAGGACGTCTTCCACGAGGACGTCGACCCGCGCCGCCTCGCCGCTGTCATGGCCGACGCCGACGGCGTCGTGGCCGTCAGCGACATGACGACGGCGTGGCTCGCCGAGCGCCACCCGACGGCCCGGCTGCACCGCGTCCACAACGGCCTGGACCTCGACGAGCTGACGTGGAGCAGCCCGGCGCACCGCCCGGCCGTCGTCGCCGCCGTCGGTCGGCTCGTCCCGAAGAAGGGCTTCGACGTGCTCCTCGACGCCGTCGCGCTCCTGCGCGGCCGCGGGGTCGACGTCCGGCTGCGCCTCGCCGGGGCCGGCGACGGCGCCGCCGACCTGGCCGCGCGCGTCACCCGCCTCGGGCTCGAGGACGCCGTGGAGCTGCTCGGCCCGCTGCCGCAGCACGAGGTCGTCGCGCTGCTGCGCGGGGCGGCGGCCTTCGCGGCGCCCTGCGTCGTGGCCGAGGACGGTGACCGGGACGGGCTCCCGACCGTCGTGCTCGAGTCCCTCGCGGTCGGGACGCCCGTCGTCTCGACGCCGGTGACCGGCGTCCCCGAGGCGGTGATCGACGGCGTCACCGGCCACCTCGTGCCCGAGCGCGACGCCGCGGCCCTGGCCGACGCCCTCCAGCGCCTGCTCGCCGACGGCGAGGAGCGCGAGCGGCTCTCGCGGGCCGGCCGCGCGCACGTCGAGCTCCGGTTCGACGTCCGGGGCCAGGCCGCGGCGCTGCGGCGGATCACCGCCGACGTCGCCGCCGCCCGCACGACCGCCCCGGCGGTGACGGCATGAGCGCCGTCCCCGTGCCCGGCACGGCGGGCACCGGCCGCGCCGCGGTCCACGTCGTCCTCGACCCGGGCGTGCCCGCCTACGGCCGCAAGGGCTGCTCGGTGCACGTGCAGGAGGTGCTGCGCCGCCTCGTCGCCCGCGCCGACGGCGCCCCCGTCCACCTCGTCGCCGCCCGCCTCGGCGGGGACGCGCCCGCGGGGCTCGAGGGCGTCGTCGTCCACGAGCTCGGACGCCCCCGCGCCGACGGCCCCGCCGCCGCCGAGCGGGCGCTGACCGCGCTCGACGAGCGGGCGGCGGACCTCGTCGCCGACCTCGTGGCCGACCTGCACGACCTGCCCGGCACGACCGGGGTCCCCGTCGTCTACCAGCGCTACGGCCTGTGGAGCGCCCGCACGCTCGAGCGCGCCCGCGCCGCTGGCGCCACGACGGTGCTCGAGGTCAACGCCCCGCTCGTCGACGAGCAGGCGCGTCACCGCGTCCTCGTCGACGACGCCGGTGCCGTGGCCCTGAGCCGCCGCGCGCTCCGCAGCGCGCACGCCGCGGTCGCGGTGAGCGACGCCGTCGCCACCTGGGCCCGCGAGCTGTCCGGCGCGCCCGTCACCGTCGTGCCCAACGGCGTGGACGCCGACCGCTTCGCCCCCGCCACCGGCAGCGGCGCCGTCCCGGGCGCCCCGCTCACGGTCGGCTTCGTCGGCACCTTCCGGCCGTGGCACGGCCTCGAGCTGCTCGTCGACGCCGCCGCCGCCCTCGTCGGGACGCCCGACGCCGTGCGGCTGCTCCTCGTCGGCGACGGCCCCACCCGCGAGCAGGTGCTCGCGCGCGCCGCCGCGCCGGGCGTCGACGTCGTCGCGCCCGGGGCCGTCGACCCCGCGGAGGTGCCCGCCCTCCTCGCCGGCTGCGACGTCGCCGCGGCGCCGTACCCCGCCGGGGAGGCGTACTTCTCGCCGCTCAAGCTCGTCGAGTACCTGGCGGCCGGCCTCCCGGTCGTGGCCTCCGCCGTGGCCGACGTGCCGCGGCTGCTCCACGACGAGCGGGAGGTCCTGCTCGTGCCGCCGGGGGACGTGGCCGCGATGGCGGGCGCCCTCCGGCGGCTCGTGCGGGACCCGGCGCTGCGCCGGCGGCTGGCCGACGCCGGGCGCGCCGCCGCGACGAGCCGCTTCACCTGGGACGACGTCGTCGCCCGCACCCTCGCCGGGGCGGACGCCGCCCGGGCCGCCGCCGACGCCGTCGCGCCCGGGCCCGGCCGCGCCGCCGCGCCGCTCGTCGGGAGCCGCGCGTGAGCCGCCGAGGACGGGGCAGCGCCCCCGCCGCGGGGCCCGTGCAGCGGCCCCCGGCCGGGGCCCTGCGCCGCACGCTCGGCGTCATCCGCCCCCACACCGGCGGCGCACGCCTGCTCGCCGGCGGCGGGCTCCTCGCCGTCCTCGTCGAGGTGGCCGCGCGGCTGCTCGAGCCGTGGCCGGTCAGCTGGGTCGTCGACGGCGTCATCCCGGCGGTCACCGGGCAGGGCGTGCCCCCCGGCACGACGCAGCTGCTCGTCGGCGCCGGGGTCGCCGTGCTCGTCGTCGCGGGGATGCGCGCCGGCGCCGCGTACCTGTCGACGGTCGCCTTCGCCCTCGTCGGGGCCCGGGTCACGACGCGCCTGCGCGCCCACCTCCACGAGCGGCTGCTCGGCGCGCCGCTGACCTTCCACGAGACCGCCCGCAGCGGCGACCTCGTGCAGCGCGTCGTCGGCGACGTCGGCCGCGTCCAGGAGGTCGCCGTCACCGCCGGCCTGCCGTTGTTCGCCAACGTGCTCACGGTCGTCGGCATGGTCGTCGTCGTCCTCGTCCTCGACCCGCTGCTGGCCCTCGTCGTCGTGGCCGTCCTGCCGCTGCTCGTCCTGTCGGGCCGCACGTCCGCGAAGCGGATCACCGGCGCCTCGCGCAGCCAGCGCACCCAGGAGGGCGCGATGGCCGGCGACGCGGGCGAGGCCTTCGCCGCCGTCCGCACCGTCCAGGCCTACGGGCTCGTCGACCACCTCTCCGCGCGCCTGCGCGGCAACGACGCCAAGGGCCTCGCCGACGGCGTCCGGACCAAGCGGCTCACGGCCGGCCTCGAGCGGCGGACGGACGTCGTCGTCGGCGCGGCCACCGCCGTCGTGCTCGTCATGGGCGGGTGGCGCGTGCTGCAGGGCGCCATCACCCCCGGCGAGCTCGTCGTCTTCCTCACCTACCTCAAGACCGCCTTCAAGCCGCTGCGCGACCTGGCCAAGCACACCGGCCGGATCGCGAAGGCCGCGGCGTCGGGCGAGCGGATCGCCGACGCGCTCGACGAGGCCGTCCCCGAGCGCGACCGGTCCTGGGCGCGCCCGCTGCGCCGCACCCCCGGCCGCTCGCTGGCGGTCGACGTCGAGGGGCTCGTCGTCGGACACCCCGGCCGCACGCCCGTGCTCCGGGGCGCCGACCTGCGCATCCGCGCGGGCGAGACCGTCGCCCTCGTCGGGGCCAGCGGCGCCGGGAAGTCCACGCTGCTGCAGGTGCTCCTGCGCTTCCTCGAGCCGCAGGACGGGACCGTCCGCGTCGACGGGCACGACGTCACCGCCGTCACGCGGGAGAGCCTGCGCGCCGCGACGGCCGTCGTCCTGCAGGACTCGGTGCTGCTGCAGGGCACCCTCGCGGACAACGTGCGCCTCGGCCGCCTCGACGCGACCGACGCCGAGGTCGAGGACGCCCTGCGCCGGGCCGGCCTCGGCTCGCTCCTCGACGTCCTGCCGGAGGGGCTCGCGACGTCCGTCGCCGAGCGCGGCGCGACGCTGTCGGGCGGCCAGCGCCAGCGGGTCGCCGTGGCGAGGGCGCTCCTGCGGGACCCTGCTCTCGTGCTGCTGGACGAGCCGACGACCGGCCTGGACGCGCGGAGCGCCGCGGAGGTGCTCGGCTCGCTGCTCGAGCTGTCCCGCGGGCGCACCACCCTGCTCGTCACCCACGACCCGGCGCTGCTGCACCACGTCGACCGGGTCGTCGCCCTCGAGGACGGCCGGCTCGTGGAGCGGCCCCGGCCGGCGGCGCCCGTGGCCGCGGCGCAGGAGGTGGGCCGGTGACCGCGCCCGCCGGCACCGTCCCCGAGGCGCCCACGGGATGGGCGGCCCCGCCCGCCGAGGACGTGGCGGCCGCCGTCGCCGCGTCGCGGGCGGCCGCGGCGGACGCCGCCGTGACGGCGCGGCACCCGGGGCTGCCGGGGCTCGCGCTCGTCCTCGACGTCGACCGGCTGCGGACGGCGCTCGCCGCCCTCGTCCCGCCCGAGGTCGCCGCGACGGCCGTCGTCGAGCGGCTGCGCGTGAAGCCCGGGGCCTCCGTGCGCGCGGGCGTCCGCCTCGAGGGGCCCGACGGGCGGTCGCCGCGCGTCCTCGTGACCGCGCGGGCGGCCGACGACTGGGAGGCGAAGGCGCGCAAGGAGGTCGACGCCGCCCGGCGGGCCGAGCTGCCCGCGTGCGTGGAGCCCGCCACCCGGGTGCTGCTCGCCCCGGCCGCCGCGGACCGCGCGCTCCGCGGCCTCGCGCGGCTGCGGCCCGACACGGGTCTGGCGGTCCGCCGGCCCCGGGAGGCCCGCGGTGGCGGGGACGTCGTCGCGACGACGCTCTCCTACAACCCCGGACGGCGCTGGGTCGGCCGTCTGGACCCCGCGCCCGGCACCGACGGCACGTCGCTGCTCGTCCGCCGCCACGCCGACGGCGACGCCGAGGTGCTGCCGTGGGTGCCCGGACGCCCGTGGGCCCCCGCCGACGGGACGGACGCCGTCCGCGCCCGGCTCGTCGAGCACGCCGCCGGTCGTCACGACGGGCACCCGGGGGCGGCCGCGGAGGCGCGGCGACGCCTGGAGCGTGCGGTCACCGCCGCGGTCGGCGGCCTGGGCGTCCTCGACGACGGCTGGGCGTCACGCGCGGGGCAGCTGCTGCCGCGGCTGCGGGCCCGGCTCGCGCACGAGCCGCTCGCGCCCGCCCACGGCGACCTCTCCCCGGACCAGGTCGTCGTCGGCCCCGACGGCCGCCTTCACGTCCTCGACTGGGACCGCGCAGGGCTGCTCCCGCGCGGGTGGGACGCCGCGAGCTGGGACGCCGCGCAGCGGGCGACCACCGCTGCCGCGCAGCCGGTGCCGCTCGGTGGAGCGGGTCGGCCCTCGGGGGCGGTGGTGGCCGCGGCCCACCTCGTCCGCGCCGTCGAGCCGTTCCGTCGCCGTCACCCCGCGTGGCCGGACGCCGTCGAGGACCTGCTCGCCGTGGCCGAGGACGCGCTCGGGGGAGCACGGTGAGCGCAATTGCCGCGGGGTCGGCGGGCGGCGGCGTGGTCCAGCGGCGCGCGTGGCCGGCCGACCTCAAGGCCCCGTCCCGTGACCTCGTCCTCGAGCTCGCGGTGGACGACCGCGTCCGTGCCGGACGCGTCGTCGACGGCCGCCTCGAGGTGCTCGACGACGACCCCGACCTGCCCGCGCTCGCCGCCCTGGCCGCCGAGCCGGGCGCCGTCGTCGTCGGGCACCGTGCCGGCCGGCGCGCGGTGGTGCGTCGCGCCGACGGCACCTTCGCCAAGGTCGCCCGCCGCAGTGCGACCCGCCGGGCGCTGGCCCGGCTCGCGGCCGTCGACGCCCTCCTGGCCGCGGCACCTCCGGCCGCTCCCGCTCGCCCGGAGGTGGTCACGGCCGACCCGGGCGGCGGCGTCGTGGTCCTCGCCCCGGCCGCGGGGACGCCGCTGGACGACCTGCTCGCACGGGGGAGCGCCCGGGAGTGCCGTCGGGCCGGCGTGCTGCTCGGCCGGGCCCTCGCCGCCCTGGCGCTCGCCGCCCCGGGGGCGGGCAGCGAGGGGGAGGGGTGGCCCGTGCACTCGCCCGAGGACGAGGCCGTGACGACCCGCCGGTGGACGGCCGCGGCCGTCGCCGCCGACGTCCTCGACCCCGGGGAGGCCGAGCGGCTCGTGGCGCGCCAGGACCGGGCGCTCGCCGCGCTGGCGGCGCTGCCCGCGGCCGCGCCCGTCCCGACGCACCGCGACCTGCACGAGGGCCAGGTGCTCGTCCGCGACGACGGGGTGCTGCTCCTCGACTGGGACACCGCGGCTCTGGCCGACCCGGCGGGCGACGTCGCCAACCTCGCCGCGCACCTCGACCTCCTCGCGGCGTCCTCGCCGGCACGACGACGCGCGGCTGCGGCGGCGGCCGCCGGCCTGCGCGCCGGGCTCCGGCAGGGCGGCCACCCACTGGCCCTCCACCCGGCAGGGGCCGCTCGGGTCGACGTCCTGCGCGAGGTGACCGCGGTCCGGCTCGTGGCGGTGCACGCCTTCCGACGTCGGCCGTGGGCGCCGGGATGATGCGGCCGGTGTCGTCGACGGCACGGCCCGAGACGGGACGACGGCCGATCTACCCCTGCTCGTCGACGGGCGTGAAGAGGCGCCAGGTGCCGTCCTCGAGTGCTGCCAGGGCCGACCCGGGTGCTCTGCCTCGCACCTCGTGCAACGAGGTACCGGCTGGCAGGTACGCGGAGTCGCCGTCACGGGGCCGGAAGTCGGGGTCCCCGACGTCGGCGATGCGGCAGGAGACCGTGGCGACGACGTCGCCGACCTCGGACTCCTCGAGGGCGTGCTCCGGGTCGTAGGACGTCGCGTACATCTGCCCGTCGACGACCACGAACGGCACCCAGTCGATCTGCGCGTCACCCCGAGCCGGGGGGAGGCAGGACGAGGCGGACGGTGCGGTGGGGGTCTGGACCGTCGCGCACCCCGTCGGCACCGCGAGCAAGGACACGAGCAAGGCAGCCACCACGGCTCCTCGAGTGCTGGTCGTCATCCGACTCCGACGCCTCCCAGGTGTCCCGCGGCTCCGTCCCCCGTCGGCGCCGTGCGCCACCGACGTCGTCGCGGGAGGGCTCGCCGCGTCGAGGAGGCCGACGACCGACGGCCGGTCGGCGTCCCGCTGACGCTCCCGCGCAGACGGCCACGAGCGGTGCCGACGGCAGGGACCTGAGCTGCCCGCCCCGCCGGCGAGCGGTCGTCGACCGGGACCGTGGGCCGCGGCAAGAGCCGCGACCGCTCCAGGGTCTCTCGTGACGGCGAGGTGATGAAGAGCTCGTCCGACGAGCCCGTCGTCCGGTCGGGTCGGCGAAGGGAGGCGGCGAAGCCGACTTCCGCGGAGATCCACGAGCCGGGCGGAAGGGCCGGGCCATCGCGGACGACGAAGCCGCCGTCGGTGTCCTCGACCGCCCCCGGCCCCCGCGGTGCCGATGGGCAGGAGGTGACGAGTCGGCGTCGGACCGCGCCTCGACCGTGCGCACACCTCTGCGGGAGTGCCACGCTCGGTGGGTGCCTACCCCGACGTCCAGGAGCAGGCGCGAGGGCGCCGTGGTCGGCTACGTCACGGGCGTCCTCCTCGTCGGCGCCGTCGCCGGTGGCATCTACCTCCTGGGGCACCCACCGGGTACCGGAGCGCCTGCGCGGGTGCTGACCGGTGCCGAGGGCGTCACCGTGGTCGCGACGTCGCCCGCGGACTCGGCGATGGAGGCCGCCGGCGGCGGCACCGTCGGTGTGGTCGACGGGTGCCTGGGCTTCGTCGGCAGGGCAGGGAGCCAGGGCACGGTCGTCTCGTGGCCCCGGGGCAGCCGCCCCCTGGACGACCGGGTGGGGGTGAGGTTGCCGACCGGTCGCGTCGTCGAGGCCGGCGATCGCCTCGAGGTGGCCGGCGGGACCCAGCCGGCCGACGACGACACGCGCGAGTCGTGCGGCGGGGTCGTCGACGTCTTCTTCTTCGGCTACATCTCACGGTGAGCTCGGGACGGTCGGGCCGGGGCGCCGCCGGTCGATCGTCGGCGGGCCGCCGACCACGGGTGCAGCGATCTCGGCCCAGGAACCGCAGCCCGCGCGCGAGCCGTCGGAGGCCCATGGTCCTCGGCCCGAAGACAGGCAAGGCACTGGTCCTGCTCGCGGCAGCAGCCCTGACGGCGACCACGGCGTGCGCTTCCCCCGCGCCCGGCGAGCAGCAGGTACCGCTCGTCACCGTCGGTCCCGACCCCACCGGAGACCGAGGTCTCGACGCCAGCGGGCGCGAGGGGGTCCTCACCGTCAACGGTGCTGGCTGCCCGACCATCGACGACGAGAACGTGCTGGCCTGGCCCTCCGGGTCGACGTGGTCCGTCCCGGGGCAGTCGATCGAGCTCCCCGACGGATCGGTCGTCGAGAGGGGAGACACGCTGGTGGTCAGCGCGACCTCGCCCCTCGACCCGACGGAGTGGTTCGACGCCGCGACCCTCGAGCTGAACGACCGCTGCACCGCCGGCAGCACCGTCGAGAACCGCAACCCGGGCGGAGCGCCTGACGTCCTCATCGCCTAGCGGGGCGCGGCGTGGACATGCCGCCGGCGCCTCCCGACGTCATGGTCCCCGGGTCGGCTCCCGCTCACGTCAGAAGGGCGACCCCGGGCACCCCGCACCGCCGAGGCCGATCGAGCCCGCGACTACGCGACCTCCACCGTCGAGCTGGACGACGAGGAGGGGTCGGTGGTGGAGGTGACGTACTCCGTGGCAGACGGACCCGAGGCCCTCGCCCTCGCCGAGGGGCTGCGCGAGGCGTCGTCGCGCCGCCACGACGTCGAGCCCTCCTGAGGGTCGTCAGCGGGACCGGCCGGCGCCGGGCCCGCGGCGTCGTGCCTCGACCAGCGAGGTGACGGGTCCGGCTCGTCGTCGCTCCCGCGGCGGAGGCGAGCAGTCGTGCGGTACCCCTCGAGGTCGACGAGCACCTGTCCCCGACGACGCGGCCGTGCTGCTGCGCTGGTCCTGCTCGGCCTCGGGGGAGGCAGCGCAACGCTCGACGTGTCAACGGGCGACGACGACGTCCCGCGGCACCTGCGGCGCACCGGGGACGTCGTCGCCATCGGCCCATCGGCCCATCGGCCCATCGGTCACCAGGTGCCCAGCAGTGGTCGCCGACGCAGGCCTCCTCGTCGAGGCCTGCGGCACAGGGTCGGTGGTCGGTCAGCGTCCCGCTGACGAGGCCTCGTGACCCGGCCGCCCCTCCCGGTCCGAGGTGGCCCGTCGGTGACGCACCTGGACCGTGCGCCGTAGGAGCGCTAACATTTCCGATATCTGTGCACTGTCGCACAAGCGTAGTTTCGGCAACGGGCCGACCGGCAACGACGCGGCCGCCCTCGTCCGGACCTCGTGGCGAGCGGTGAGCAGAGCTGCTCGCACGACCGACACCGCTTCTCGGACGAGCCCTGACCCGCTCGTCGTCCGACCCCACGAGCCACCGCGGAGCTCGTGCGGTCGTCACCTCCGGCCACCCGGTCGGCACGCTCGCGAAGGAGACGAGATGACGCACCCCACAGGACCTCGCACCCGCAGGCGACGGCAGGTCGCCGTGCTCGCGATGGGCGCGGCAGGCGCGCTGGTCGCCGGCGCCCTCACGACCGGCACCGCGGCCGCGGCGGACGAGGAGCTCCTCGTCAACGGCGGCTTCGAGGACGGCCTCGACCCGTGGTTCGACAACGACGGCAACGCGACGGACGGGGCGACGCTCACGCTCACCGACGACGCGTACTCGGGGGAGCACGCGGTGCTCGTCACCGACCGGGCGACCACGGGCTCCGGGCCGATGCAGGACCTGTCGGGCAAGGTCGTCGCCGGCCAGACCTACCGGCTGAGCGCCCGCGTCCGGTACGACGACCCGGACGCGCCGGCCACCAAGCAGTTCTTCATGACGATCCACTACGGCGGCGGGTCGTACACCAACATGGGCACCGCCACGGTGGCCCGTGGGGAGTGGGGTCTCGTCGAGGGCTCCTTCACCGTGCCGGCCGGCCAGGACGTGTCGACCGCGCGGGTGTTCCTGGAGACGCCGTGGACGGCCGACCCGCAGGCCGCGCCGGACGTCCACCTCATGGACTTCACCGTCGACGACGTGTCGCTCGTCGGCGTCGCGGCCCCACCGGCGCCGGAGCCGGGCTCGCGCACCATCGAGGTGCTCGGCAAGGTCCCGGGCGACAGCAACCCGCTCATCTCGCACAAGTTCGGCGCCGACGGCTTCGGCATGGTCGACGGCGACCGCGTGTACATGTACATGACCAACGACACGCAGGGCTACGCGCCCGACGCTCAGACCGGTGTCTCGCCGGGGATCGACTACGGCGACATCAACCAGCTCACCGTGATCTCGTCGGAGGACCTGGTCAACTGGACCGACCACGGCGAGATCCAGGTCGCCGGCCCGGACGGCGTCGCGCCGTACACGAACAACTCGTGGGCGCCGGGTGCGGTGCAGAAGGTCGTCGACGGCGAGAAGAAGACGTTCCTGTACTACGCCAACGGCGGCGGCTCCAGCAACGTCGTCGTCGGGGACTCCCCGCTCGGGCCCTGGGACGACCCGCGCGACGACACCCTCATCGACGGCGGGACGCCGGGCGCGGAGGACGTCGCCTGGAAGTTCGACCCCGCGCCGTTCATCGACCCCGCCGACGAGGAGGAGTACCTCTTCTTCGGCGGCGGGCCCGCGTCGACGTCGCTCCCGCCGGCCGAGCGGTTCAACAACCCCAAGAACATGCGGGGCATCCGCCTCACCGAGGACATGATCGACACCGAGGGGTCCGCGTTCGTCCTCGACACCCCCGTGTCGTTCGAGGCGCCGCACGTCTTCGAGCGCCGAGGGCTGTACTACCTGACGTACTCCTCCCACTTCGGCGGCCCGGACTTCGGCGGCAACCAGGCACCGCTGCCGGGCTACCCCGGTGGCGGTCAGATCCCCTACCTGATGTCCGACGACCCCACCTCCTGGCCGGCGGAGGCCTACGAGGGCGTCCTCTTCCCCAACCAGTCGCAGTTCTTCGGCGCAGGCACCGGCGGGAACAACCACCAGTCGGTGTTCGAGCTCGGCGGGGAGCACTACTTCACCCACCACGCGCCCACGTTGAACAAGCGCATCAACGGCGACCAGACGCAGGGCTACCGCAGCCCCCACATCGAGCGGTTGGTGTTCGACGAGGACGGCACGATGCAGCCTGTCGTGGGGACCTACGCGGGCGTCGACCAGGTGAAGCCGCTCGCCGTCCACGACGGCGTGCTCGAGGCGGAGACCATCGCCTGGCAGCAGGGCCTCACCACGCGTCAGGTCGAGGGCTCCTCGGCGCAGTTCGGGGAGGGCACCCCCAACCTCGTCCTCACCGACGTCGACGCGGGCGACTGGACGTCGCTCGCGCAGGCCGACTTCGGCGACGGGGCCGGCTCGCTCACGGCGCGCGTCAGGCCGCTGGTGGCCGGCGGTGCCGTCGAGGTCCGCCTCGACGACCGCGAGGGCGAGGTCGTCGCGACCATGGCGCTGGACGGCCCGCTCGGCGAGTGGTCCGAGGCGACCGCCGACCTCACCGGGGTGGCGGGCGTCCACGACGTCTACATCACCTTCACCGGTCCGGAGGGCGAGGACCTCGTCGAGGTCGACACCTACACCTTCTCGTCGGCGCCCGAGGGACCGCAGCTGGTGCTGACCGGCGGCACCGCGATCGCGGCGGGCGACCGGGTGGAGGTCGACCTGTCCGGCTTCGACGCCCGCGAGGCCGTCGTGGTCACGCTCGGCGGCGAGCGCGTCGCCCGCGTCCGCACCTACGCCGACGGCGCTGCCACGGGCGTGGTGCGCGTCCCGCGCCGCACCCTTGCCGGCACCTCCGAGATGGTCGCCACGGGCGCCGTCTCGGGCGAGCGGGTGAGCGTGGCGGTCACGATCGGCTGACCGCCGGAGCACCGCGGGGGCCTCGCAGCGATGCGCTGCGGGGCCCTCGTCGTCGGCGGTCGCCGTCGAGCGTGGCCCGGTCCACGGATCCGACCGCGACCCTGCTGCATGCCGGACGGCGCCCGCCGGGGCACGTCCGCGTGAGGGTCAGGCGGGCGTGAGCTCCTGGCCTGCCGGCCCGTCGCTCCCGGCCTCGGCCGTCCGCGCCGCCGGGGCCTGCGGCACGGTGGCGGGGTCGGCCGGAGCGGTGAGGCCGTAGTGGGCGAGGAGCCTGCGCTCGTCGAGGCCGCCGAGGTGGTCGCCGCTCGGGAGGGCGGGCACGCCGGCGACCTGCTCGGCGATGGCCACGACACGCAGCACCCCGCGGGAGTAGGTGGCGGAGCGCAGGGGGACGAGCGCGAGACGCCCGGGGGAGCCGGACGGGAGGGCCGGGGTGGCCGCGCGGACGGTGGCCCAGGTCGGCTGCCCGGTGAGGTCGTCGAAGTACAGGTCGACGACCGGCCCGAGGTCGTGGCCGTCTGCTGTGACGACACCGGCTCGGGAGAGGAGCAGGCCGTGGTGCTCGGTCAGCGGGGAAGGCATCGCGGTGGGGTCCTTGCTGGTGCACCGCCCCGACGGCTGCGACCTCGCGGGTCGCGTCGGGGACGGTGTCTCTGGTCGTGGGTCGTCGTCCACCGACCGGGACGTCGGTCGCCGGGTCGGCAGGGCGTGCCGGTGAGGCCCGGCGTGGCGGGCCGGGGGAGGAGGTCGCGCGGCTCGGGCGTCCGGGCGCTCGTGCGGGTACGCACCTGAGGCAGGCCGTCCCGGCTCAGCACGACGCCGGCGCACCCGGGGGGTGGTGCGCCGGCGTCGTGGTCGGTGGCCGGGACGACCTGTGCGGGGGGTGGTCCCGGCGGGGTGTCACTGGACGCGCGAGGTGCTGCCCCCGTCGGCGTCGTCGGAGTCGTCGTCGGCGTCGTCCAGGCCGGGGATGAACACGTCGACGACCTCGACGTTGACCTCGGTGACGTCCAGGCCGGTCATCCGCTCGACCGAGC